>JAWQFT010000090.1:0-21430 GCA_035968055.1 Jaaginema sp. PMC 1080.18
TTACTTGATTAGGGGCTTTTATTGTCAATTTTCTCCTAACATTCAACACTTCTGGCGAAGAATGTCTCGCTGCATTTGTTCTTGTTGGCGCACTTTTTCAAACAGTTTGGCGTTTTGTAAAGCGACTCCCGCTTGGATGTTAAACGCCTTCATGAACTCTTGGTCGCTGCGCTTGAAACTGGCTTTCCAGCATTCGGGGGCTTCGGGCCAGTTAGCGGGATTGTAAGGAGGATAATTGCCTTGCTTAATTTTGTTGAGTAGTTGCGTTACGCCGATTAGTTCGTCGTCGGCGTTAAAAACCGGCATACACAACAAGCTACAAGTCCGATAGCCCAAGCCCGCGTTTTCGTCAGTGCTTTTGGCGTTGCTGCCGTCGGGATGTTCGTAGGCATCAAAGGGAATGTTGAGAATTTCGCTGGTTTCAGCGACTCGTCCGGCAAAACCGACACCGACAGGACAGGTTAGGTTCAAAACTTTGTTATTGGGGAGGGGAATTTTTGTCCAAAGTTCGGTATTGTCGTCATTAAGCAACCACAGGGTACTGCGGTCGGCGTTCATGAGTTTTTTCGCTGCGTCCATGACGGTGGCCAGGGTGGCATCTAAGTCCAAACTGCCTTTACTCAAGGAGTTAGTAGCTTCGATCAGGGCGTTGGCAGCTCGTTGTCGTTGGGTGGCTTTATAAAAAGAACGAGACGACTCCAGGATGAGGCGAATGGAGGGGGCAAATTCTTCAAAAAGGGTAATATCTTCGTTGGTAAAGCCGGACTGGGCAATTTTTTCGTCGAGGCTGGCGTTGGGGGTGACGTTTTCTTTGAATTTGTTGAGGAGTTGTACCACAGCCACTAATTCCCCTGCTTCGTTGAGGAGGGGTAACGCCAACATGGTGTAGGTGCGATAGTGGTTTTTTTCGTCGAATTTTTTGGCGGCGGCCGATCGCGGGTCGTCGTAAAAGTCGAAGGGAATATTGACGACTTGCTTGAATTGAGCGACTTCTCCGGCAATGCCTTGACCGATGGGAATGCGAATTTCGATGGGTTTGCCGTCGTCACCTTTGGCGACAATTGACCAGAGTTCGTCTTGGTCGTCATCGACTAAATAAATGGTGGTGCGATCGGCGTTGAGGAGTTCCCCGGTTTTGAGGGTAATTGACCGCAGCATTTCGTCGAGGATGGCATCAAACCCTTGGCTATCCAAGAGGTTGTCGAGCATCGACAGGGTTTGATTGACGACTTGCAGTTTTTCTTGAACGTCGTCTACAACTTCTTTGAAAGTATCTTGACTTAGGGGGGCAAGAAAGTTGGAGAATGTACCGCTAGTGGCGACAAGGGAACTCGACGAACTATTGGGTGAGGGGATGCCATTTGGCTCTTCTCCCTCTGGAGTCACATCTATAGTTTGCCCGGCGTGATTCATGACAGTCGGTTCAGGAGATGCAGCAGTCATATCTCTTCAAAGGAGTTGCTTCGGGTGCGTTTTTGAATTGTCGAGAGGATTTTACCAATATTACCCTCAAGCTTATGTTACTCAATGACACTTGAGGAAACTATCTCTCAGTTTACTTAAGCTTGTCAAGCCGACAAGAGTTTAACGTCTTAATCTCTTAATGAATGTTGATGTTTGTTGACTTTTCTCGGCGAGCCGCAGCTTGGGTCAATAGGGATTCAGCAAAAGCGATCGCGTCTTCGGCAGAGTGACCGCCTGCGAGTTGAGCGAGTTCTTGACGGCGTTTGTGATGCCCATCAAGACAGGTAATTCGTACAACGGTACGAGGGGTACGGTCGGATTCTTCTATTATTTTAGGATGTTTTTCTTTATTTGATGTTAATAAACCTTCATCAATGGTTTGTTTGTTAACGTGAAAATGCACGTCAGCCATGGCCGCGACGAGGGGTTGGTGGGTGACGCACAGCACTTGATGGTGTTGGCTGAGTTGGTGTAATTTTTCGGCGATCGCGCTGGCGACAGTACCGGATACTCCTACATCGATTTCGTCGAAAATCAGGGTGATGGCCCGGCGATCGCTTTGGGTTAAACAGGCTTTGAGGGCGAGTAAAAAGCGGCTCATTTCCCCTCCAGAGGCGGTTTCGCTTAGGGGTGTGAGGGCTTCGCCGGGGTTGGGACTAAAGTAAAATTCGATGCGATCGCTTCCCGTACTACTGGGCGCACTGGGGGTAAGGCGACATTCAAATTGCACTTTTTCCATCGCCAGGGGTTTGAGTTGGGCGATTAGTTGTTGTTGCAAATAACTGGCGGCGGTTTGACGATGTTGGGTGAGTTCGGCGTTGGCTGCTGTTAAGATTTGTTCGCAAGCTTGCTCGTTTTTTTCGAGTTCTTCGAGGGATTGGCTGCTGTCGGTGAGGTCGTTGAGTTCGGCTTGGAGTTCGTCGCGATAGGCGATCGCGTCGGCGAGACCGGGGCCGTATTTACGGCAGATTTGTTTGAGGAGGCGATAGCGTTCTTCGACTAGGGCTAATTCTTCGGGGTCGGATTCTAAGTTATCGCCGTAGCTGTTGATTTGCTGTCCGGCTTCAATGACTTGGTTTAAGGCGGCTTTCACCATGTCGAGGAGGCTTTCGAGGCTGCTATCGTATTGAGCCATTTCGAGCAGGGTGGATTCGGCTTGAGCGAGTAAGTCAGCACAAGCGGGCCCTTCGTTATCGTTTTGATACAAAACTTGATAAAGTTGATAGCTTAATTGCTGAAGTTCGACGACGTGGGCGAGGCGATCGCGAGTTTGCGCCAACTCGTTCATTTCCTCGGCATCTTCGAGATTCGCGGCTTCTAGCTCTTTAATTTGATATTTCAGCCAATCTTGGCGTTGTAGTCGCTCTTTTTCGGTTTGGCGACGATTTTCTAGGGCTTCGGCTGCTTTTTTCCAGGTTTGGTAAGCTTGGGCAACGATCTCGCGCTGTTGTAGTAAGGCAAGGCCGCCGTGGCTATCGAGTAACTCTCGCTGAACGGGGGGCTGAGTCAGTTGGGCGGTTTGACCTTGAGCGGCGATTTCGACCAAATAATCGCGGAGTTGGGCGATAATCTTGCGATTGACTAAGACTCCGTTGATGCGAGCGCGAGAACGCAAGTTTCCTGAAGAAAGCTTGAGTTCGCGACTGCAAACTACACTGTTATCATCGAGTAGCTCGATTTCTTGAGATTTTAGCCAATCTTTCACCTCTGGAGTCAAGCTAAATGTGGCTTCGACAAGGCCGCGATCGCTTTGGGTGCGTAAAACTCGACTGCTGGCTTTACCCCCTAACGCTAAATCAATCGCATCGAGAATAATGGATTTTCCTGCTCCAGTTTCTCCGGTTAAGACATTGAGACCCGCCCCAAATTCCCGGTCTAAACGATCGATCAGGGCAAAATTCTGAATCCGCAAAGAAAGCAGCATTAATGTTCAATCGCTCCTCGAAGGAGAAAAAGTAAGTCGCTTCGTTCTTATTGGTATAGCGTAATTTCACGGAAATGGGGGATTAATTCTAGCGCTGGAATTGCTCGACAGATAACGTCGCTTCGCCATAACCGGGAATCCAAGTCACCCAAGTGGTGGCAGAAATCGGACAGAGTAATAAGGCTTCGTCGTGGCTGTAGGGGGCGATCGCGCTGTGTAAACTGACCCAAGTACCAGTTTTTAAGGGTTGGGCAACGGTGGGGCGAGTGTGAGCATTGTGGAGTAATTGCATAATGTTTCCTCTAACGTCTGTATTTAATGTTACAGAATTTGATTTGTCAGTCGAGAAAACTTCTTACAATGTTACATCCGCGAGGGCGTTGGCTCTAATTTGCACAATCAATAACGATATACTGAGGATTGTTGAAAAACGCGATCGCGATGGTAGTTAAACAAATTGGGGTGATTGGAGGGGGTCAATTGGCTTGGATGATGGCCAAAGTTGCACCCAAATTAGACCTAAAACTGATCGTACAAACGCCCAGTTCTCTCGATCCGGCGGTGGGGGTTGCCGATGATGCGATTTTAGCTGCTATTGAGGATGAAGTCGCCACGGCGCAATTAGCAACTCGCTGCGATGCGATTACGTTTGAGAACGAATTTGTCGATTTGGAGAAGCTGCGGTATCTCGAAGCCAAACAGGTGCGTTTCCGTCCGCGACTGGATGCGATCGCGCCTTTACTGGATAAATACCAGCAACGCCATTATCTCAGACAATTAGGAATACCCGTCCCCGAATTTCGTTTACTCGAAACTCCCGCCGATTTTGAGAATCTGACGTTTCCTCTCGTCCTCAAAGCCCGTCGTCACGGCTACGATGGGCAAGGCACGTTTATCCTCAAGTCCGAAAATGAGCTAAAACAACTCTGGGAGCGCCTAGAATGCCCCTCAATGCTCGTGGAGGCTTTTGTCCCTTTTAGCCAAGAACTTGCGGTTATGGCAGCGCGATCGCCCCAAGGAGACATGGCTTTTTATCCCGTTGTCGAAACTCAGCAAAAACAACAAGTTTGTTGTCGGGTAATTGCGCCGGCGTTTGTCGAGAATATCGTTACCGCACAAATTCAGGCGATCGCCCGTACCATTTTAGAAAATCTCGAAGTTATCGGTATTTTTGGCATTGAGTTTTTTCTCACTGCCGATAATAAAGTTTTAGTCAACGAAATTGCCCCCAGAACTCATAATTCCGGTCACTACAGCCTGGATGCTTGCGATATCTCTCAATTTGAAATGCAACTGCGGGCTGTGGCGGATTTACCCGTCATTTCACCCCAACTTCATTGCCCTCAAGCCGTTATGGTGAATTTACTGGGTTACGAAACTGCCGAAAGGGATTATGTAAAACAGCGAGAACGGATTGCTGCTCTACCCCAGACTTTCGTGCATTGGTACGGCAAATCCCAAGCTCGTCCGGGGCGCAAACTGGGTCACGTTACAACTTTACTGCCTCAACGCGATCGCGACCAAGCTAACGCGATCGCCGCCCAAATCGAGAACCTCTGGTATTCCTAATTGGGTTGTTGGTTGTTGCTTGTTCGTCACAATCCACATTTCCTCCCCCCTCTCCCCGACTGCCGATTGCCGACTGCCCACTGCCCAAAAACCAATGCCTACTGCCCAAAAACCAAGACCTACTGCCCCTTAATCGCTGATAACTGAAAACCCTCCCCCCTTGTCAAATCCTAGGGGTTGTCCGCTATGATATAAAACAGTTCGGCTGCCATGTTGGTGACTGCCAATAATGTTCTTTGATCTATGCTTTGAAAAAAAGGGAATCAACAGCCTTGCGGCAGTAAACCGGGCATTGTACCCGGAAACTTTAAGCGAGTAGCGTCAATTCCCCCCTGGTTTATCCAGGTCATGAACTGAGGTAAAACGGCATGGCGGTCGAATGACATTCCTCTAGTGTTGAGAACTAGAGGATTTTTTATATATTGGCGATCGCAATCTCTGACGACATTTCAGCAACCCTTCTATAAAAATAAGGAGAAAGCGTTAGTATAAAAAATAATTGACCGAACTGAAATTAAAGTCATCAAAAAAAGTATTAACTTGAGGGCGCACAGTTGCAACAACTCTCTAGGCAAATTGACTCTATTTGCTTTCCTGCTAGTATTTCTACCCTGGATAATGGCTTGACTGTGATTCATCAACACTTAGCAGCAACTCCGGTTGCAGTAGTTGATGTTTGGACAAAGGCGGGAACTAGCATAGAACCGCCGACTTGGGCAGGAATGGCGCACTTTCTCGAACACATGATTTTTAAAGGGAGTCAAAATACTGCCCCTGGAGAGTTTGATTGGCTGATTGAAAATAGCGGTGGCGTAACAAATGCGGCAACCAGTCACGATTATGCCCATTTTTATATCTCTACTGCTGCCGAATATCTCCCAGATACTCTGCCTTGTTTTGCCGATATTCTTCTTAATGCTGCGATTGATGAAGCCGAGTTTTTACGAGAGCGAGAAGTGGTGGTTGAGGAAATCCGTTCTTGTCTTGACGATCCCGATTGGTTGGGGTTTCAGGCGTTGTGCGATAGCTTGTATCAATGTCACGTTTACGGACGGTCTATTTTAGGTACAGAGGAGCAAGTCCGCGCTCTTAGTGCTAATCAGATGCGCTGTTTTCACCGTACTCATTATCAACCGGAAAATATGACGGTGGCAATTGTGGGGGGTATTGAACGCGATCGCGCTTTAGCTTTGGTAGAAAGTGCTTTTTGCGAGTTTAACGCGCGTTCGGAATGCCCCCCCAACCCGATCGAAGCCGAACCGCCTCTGACGGGAATTCGTCGTACTGAAATGCAGTTTCCTCGCTTAGAACAAGCTCGTTTGTCGATGGCTTGGATTACTCCGGGGGTGGAGCAGTTACAGGATGTTTATGCTCTCGATTTACTTTCGGTGGTGTTAGCGGGAGGACGGGCTTCGCGATTAGTGCGGGAGTTGCAACAAGAGCAGCAAATTGTGTTTGATATTGCCAGCGAGTTTACTTTGCAGCGAGATTCGAGTTTGTTTACGATTAGTGCTTGGTTGGATTGCGATCGCCTCGAAGCGACTGAAGCTCTGATTCGCGATCGCCTGCGGGAACTCCATCATACCCCTATTGAAGAAGCGGAATTATGGCGATCGCAGCGTTTATCATGCAATGACTACGCTTTTTCAACGGAAACCCCCAGTCAACTTGCGGGGCTTTATGGTTACTATCAAACCATTGCTTCGGCTGAAGTGGCTGTGGCTTATCCTCAGTTAATTCAACAACTCCAACCCCAGGATTTACAGCGTGTTGCCCGTCAGTATCTTTCACCGGATTGCTACGCAGTTACGATCGTGACTCCTTTGGATGCTTAATTTTCTCGCTCACTTGATTGCTTTCTAAGACTTTGCCTGTGATTCACCGCACCCGACTCAACAATGGTATTACCGCGATCGCCGTGGAGAATAATGCCGCCGATATTATTGCTGCTCGTTTATTTTTTAAAGCGGGAAGTTGTTTAGAACCCCTCACTCACTCTGGGTTAGCTTATCTTTTGGCGAGTGCGATTACCAAAGGTACAACCCAACTCAATGCTGCCGATATTGCCGAAAAAGTGGAGTCAGTGGGGGCAAGTTTAGGAGCAGATACAGCAGCCGATTACTTCTTGATGAGTTTGAAAACTGTTTCGGCGGATTTTAGCGCCATGCTGCATCTGTTGGGGGAAATTGTGCGATCGCCCACGTTTCCCGAAGCCGAAGTCGAACTCGAACGTCACCTGACTTTACAACAGATTCGCTCTCAACAAGAACAGCCTTTTAATTTGGCGTTCAAGCAACTGCGTCAAGCGATGTATCCCAATCATCCCTACGGTGTATCGATTATGGGAACGGAGGAAACTGTTGCTCAATTGACTCGCGACGATTTGCAACAATATCACCAACAGTATTTACATCCAGGAAACTTAGTTATTGCCATTTCCGGCTGTTTAACCGGGGAAGAAGCTTTAAACCTCATCGAACAGGTTTTTGGGGATTGGCAAGCCCCCGATCGCCCTCTAGACTCCTTAGAACTCCCAGAAATTACTCCCAACCCTAGTCGCCAAAGTTTGAGTCAAGACACCCAGCAAGCGATTTTGATGTTGGGCTATCTGGCGGCTTCCGTTCACCACGAAGATTATATTCCCCTCAAATTACTCAATACTTACCTCGGTAATGGCTTATCGAGTCGTTTATTTGTGGAATTGCGGGAAAAGCGCGGTTTAGCTTACGATGTCTCCGCTTTTTATCCGACTCGCTTAGGACAGTCTCAGTTTGTGACTTATATGGGAACTGCCCCGGAAAATAGCGCGATCGCTCTGGATGGTTTGCATCGCGAAGTCCGCCGTCTGTGCGAAGTACAACTGCTTCCAGAGGAGCTACAAGCCGCCAAAAACAAGATTTTGGGGCAATATGCCCTCGGCAAGCAAACTAACGCCGAAATCGCTCAAATTCTCGGTTGGTACGAAACGATTGGCGTAGGAATTGACTTCGATCGCCAGTTCCCCGATTACGTCAACCGCGTTAGCGCCGCACAACTCCAGCAAGTCGCCCAAAAGTATTTTAGCGGCGAGCCTTACATCTCTATGGTAGGGCCGGCGGCGGTTTTATGATTTCCATAACAGTTGTTATGTTTGCCATAACAACTGTTATGGAATACTGCGACAATACGCAATCTGCTGTAACAGTGTTGTAGTGGGTGGGGTAACTTTCGCGACTGAATGATTCAATTATGAAAAGATTATCTCTGGGCTGTATCAGTGCGATCGCGTTGGTGAGTGCGATCGCTTGTACGCCTGTGCCATCCGTAACGAGCGCTACACCCAGCGTCTCACAAGAACCCCAATCTACACAACCTTATACAACCGATTTTTTTACGGTCGATTTGCCCGTTGGTTGGACAGCGCAAGTTTCGGGGTCTGAATATTATATCTTGTGGAATGAACCGCCTCCAGGGCCAAGAGAGGGCATTGCACCTGCTAATGTGATTAAAACTGATGTTACCCTCATTGACCAAAATTTTGAAACCGCGATCGCGCCTGAATTTTTAAGTGATACAGGGGAGGTTTTACAGCGCAATCCAACGCAAATTAATGGCCGCGATGCGGTTCAGGTTTACACTCATGGGGGCTATGGTGATTTTCCCGATACTTGGGTAACAATTATGCGTTATTCTGAGGAGCGATCGGTCATGATGTCGAGTTATTTTACGGCTAGTCACGAGTCGTCTTTAACGATGGTTAAGCAGTTGCATGAGTCTTTGACGGTGAAATGATTGCCTTAAGTTCGGGGCGATCGCAAATGTCCAAGTTTTTTGTAAGCTGTAGTTGTTTTGATTAAGTTTCGGACACTGCATTTTACTCGAAAAAATAATCTATTTTCGGGCTAGGAGAAGGGTGAGGGCTGATGACAAGCTAAATGTTTTAGGAGTTACCATTAATTGTGGGTGTAAAAACGAGGAATTATTCTCAACTGCCTTTTGATTCTACTTTTTATATTTTCAATCTTATTTTGCCAATTCTCTTTATCGGATTGGCTTTTTTAGTAATGCCCATTTCTCAAGTTTTCGTTTTTGATACGGACGAAGGCCAGGAGTTAATCAAAGCGGTGTTATATTCCCAAGGCTACAGTTTATATGACCCGATTTGGAGCGATCAACCGCCTTTACTAACAGTTGTTTTATCGGCTTGGTTTAAGGTTTGGGGAGAGTCGATTGTGGCAGCGCGATCGCTCATCTTACTTTTTGCTACTCTTTTGGTTTGGGCGTTTGCCAATTTGATTCGCTTAAGTTTAGGAAAGGTAGAAGCTTGCTTGGCTGTAATAATGTTAGCAATTTCTGGCAACTTTTTACGGCTGAGTGTTTCGGTAATGATTGGGATTCCTTGTTTGAGTTTAGCAATTTTATCTTTGTATCTTTTAGTATTAGCTCAAAAACAAAACCAGCTTTATTTATTATTACTATCGGGAATTAGTTTAGCTTTTTCTCTACAATTTAAGATGTTCACAATTTTCTTACTGCCGATTTGGAGTATTTTGATATTTGAATCAGAGTGGCAGAATAAAAGACAAATTTTTACTAGAAACATAGCGATTAAACTGGCAATTTGGTTGGGAGCGATCGCGTTTACCTTTTTGCTGGTTGGTATTACGAATAATTCCCTCCAACTCCAATCCTTTTTTCAATTTCATCTGACTGAAGATTTGCACGATGTTTTTGTGAACGAAAACAGCTTGCTAGATGTCTCGTTGATGTATCTCCAAGAAATTGACTACACTTTACTCGCAATTCTGGGCTTAGGAACGGTCGTCAAATCCCCGACTTGGCTGGCTAAAATTCCGCTATTTTGGTTAATGATTGCTACTGTAATCCTGATTCGTCATAAACCCGTTTGGTATCACCACTACCTCTTATTATCAATTCCCCTAACTTGGTTAGCCCTTTACGGCCTGCATTTCGCTTTTTCTTTCTGGAAATCAAAATATCAGTATCAATCTAGACATTTTCTGAACGCCAAATCTGGCATCTTCAGAAAGATTGTCCTGGGATTATGTATTTTAGAGGCGATCGCGACTCCCGTCAAAATCGCTGTTCTACAATGGCAGAATCAAATTTTACTCCATGATTCTCAAGTCCATTGGGAAATCGTGACAGAAATCGAGCGCTATAAAACAGCAACAAATTGGCTATTTACTGACAATCCCAGTTATGCCTTTTATGCTGGTCTAAAAGTACCGCCCGAAATTGCCGTATTATCGCGAAAGCGAGTCGCAGCCGGACAAATGACCCCCGAATATCTCGAATCTCTACTCGATCGCTACGATCCCGAACAAATTATTTTAGAGCGGTTTCCTGAAGTTCGCGACGCGATCGCGCCCAATTTAGAGGCAAATTATTCTAAAATAGAAACAAACTCAAATATCGAATATTTTTTGTTAAATTCTTTAAACTTTTGATAACTTCTTGAAAAAGCAGTGTTAATAAAAATGACTAAATTCCTCTACACTCAATCTCTCTCTCATCGAGGCTATCTCATTATTCCCTTTGAGTTTGCCAAATTTGACCAAGAAATGGTTTACAGTTACATCTTGTTATCAGACAAAGGCTATAAAGGATCGTTTCATAAAGCCAAAAACCCCGCCCAATTGTATTCCAGTAACCTAGAAGAAATCATCGCCATTGCCCAAACTCATCTCGACGAAAAAACCGAAGAAAGCCACGACATCGATTACTTTCGCCAGCGTTACGTTTACCGAGAAAACCTCTTAATTCTTCACGAAGAAGCCGGAAAATGCTTTTACGATCATTACCCCCCCAACGAACTCCGTAACATCGCCGCCCCCAAACTATTCTACACCGCCCGCGAATGCCTCAGTTGGGTCAAAAGAGGACTCGATCGCAACGTTTTAAGCAAACCCATGCAAAGCTAAATCGCCAAATCTCGCTATAATTTCCCTACCGTTCTATAAAACTTACTCAAACTTATCTAAGCAGGTTTAACGTTTACTTCTTGCTTCATTCTGGCAGTGTCGGCACTATCCAGTCCACAAGCTGACACGGTAGAACTTACCGCCAAAGTCGCTAAATTCATCGCTGCATTCAAATCGCGATCGCTCCTAAACCCGCAATTTTCACAGTTGAACGTTCTTTCACTTAAGCTGAGAACATCTTTTTTGTGACCGCAGTTGCTACAAGTTTTACTACTGGGAAACCACCTGTCAGCGATTAACAAGGTAGAACCATACAACTCGCATTTGTATTCAAGTTGACGTTTAAACTCATGGAAACCCATATCTTGAACAGCTTTCGCTAACTTTCGGTTAGCCAACATTCCCGATACATTTAAGTCCTCTATCACTACGATGCCGTGGTTTTTGGCTAAGTAAGTTGTAAGCTTATGTAACGTATCTTTGCGGATGTTAGCTATTTTTCGATGTAATTTAGCAATCTTGAGTTGGGCTTTTCTCCAATTGCTAGAGCCTTTGGTTTTGTTCCGATTCAGCCATTGTAGACGAGATAATTTAGCTTCATACTTACGGTAAGATTTAGCCCCTTCAAACACCTCTCCGGTTGATAAAACAGCTAAAGATTTAATACCTAAATCTACTCCGACAACATCAACAGTTTTAGGGGTTGTAATCGGCTTAATATCAATCTTAAAACTGATGAACCATCTATCGGCTTGTCGGGTTATAGTCACGCTTTTCGGGGTACAGCCTTGGGGTAATCTTTCATAGGTTTTGAGCCAACCTATAACGGGAACTTTGATTTTAAAATTGTTGATTTTGATAGCCCCATCCAGAGTAAAGCTATCATTGCGCCCTCTCTTTTTGAATTTGGGAACACCTTTGGTTTTCTTAAAACAACTTTTCCAAGCGTCGGCTAAGTGCCTTAAAGCATATTGCGGCGCACACTTTGAACTTTGATAATACCAAGGATTTTTGGGTTTTACGAAAGCAACTAACCATTTATGAAGATCGATTGCTGTCGGAAATTTAATCTTATCGTTAGGATTAGCTTTGTTGTGGTCTAATATTTGTTGAGTTAAAGCTAAACCCCAATTCCAGGCATGACGGGCTGTTCGGTGCGTGTTGCAGCAGTTGAGTTTTTTGTTTATTATTGATTTTTAACTCAGTCTTAAATCCGAGTAGCAACGTCTCTCAACTCCTCTACTATTTTTTTATTTTAGCGGCTTCCGATCTAGATAAGTTTATCATACAGCCACCATAGCACCAGAAATAAATAAGATTAAGAAGATTTAAAAAGATTTTTTGCTACTGTTCTTAGCCCTTGATTTTGGTAGAGAGGAATGTCTAAATGTGTGGAATTTGTGGCGTAATTTATGCAGATCGCGATCGCCCGATCGATCCCGGACTGATCGAAATTATGACCGCCACGATTACCCATCGCGGCCCCGATCAACAAGGAATTTTCCGCCAAAATAACGTCGGTTTAGGATCGCGACGACTGTCTATTATCGACCTCGACGGCGGCCAACAACCCATCCACAACGAAGATAAAAGTATCTGGGTTGTTTTTAACGGCGAACTCTACAACTACCGCGAACTTACCCATTCTCTTACTCGTCGCGGTCACAAATTTGCCACCGCTACCGACACCGAAGTCCTCGTCCACGCTTACGAAGAATTTGGCGACGAATTTCTCGAATATCTCAACGGGATGTATGCTTTTGCCTTGTGGGACGAACGACAGCAGAGATTAATTATCGCCCGCGATCGCATGGGCATCAAACCCCTATACTATACCCGTCACGACAACGCCCTCATTTTCGGGTCAGAACTCAAAACCCTACTTGCCTACCCTGGTGTCTCCCGCAGCGTCGATCTCGTCGCCCTCAACGAATACCTCAGTTTCGAGTATATCCCCACCCCCCGCAGTATCTTCCAGAACATCGCTAAATTGCCCCCAGGACACGCCCTCAGCTACCGCGAAGGCAAATTAGACCTCTGGCAATATTGGGACATCAACCTCGGTCGTAGCGAGAACCTGCAAACCAAACCCATCCCAGAATACGAAGAAGAACTCCTCGAAGTCCTCACCGATTCCGTCGCTAAAGAAATGATTAGCGATGTTCCCGTCGGCGTTCTCCTCAGTGGCGGCCTCGATTCTAGCAGTATTGCCGCCATTATGTCCCGCATTGCCCCCGATAGCGTCAAAAGCTTCTCGATTCGCTTTGATGACCCCTCCTTCGACGAATCCAACTACGCCCGTCTCGTCGCCGATTACCTCAAAACCGAACATCACGAACTCACCCTTACTCCCAAACTTACTCTCGAACTCGTCCCCCAACTCGCCAAATTCCTCGACGAACCTTTAGGAGACTCTTCGATTATTCCCACCTTCTTGCTGTCTCAATTCACCCGTCATCACGTCAAAGTTGCCTTGGGGGGAGATGGGGGGGACGAATTATTTGCGGGTTACTCTACTTTGCAAGCCCATCGCTTGGTGGAATACTACGAAATGCTATTACCGGGGATGATTCGCCATCGCCTGATTCCCTCCCTGGTGGATCGCCTGCCCGTTTCTTTTGATAACATCAGTTTGGACTTCAAAGTGCGTCGTTTTATCGCCGGTCGCGGTATTCCCATCATTATGCGCCATCATCAATGGTTGGGGTCGTTTACCACTGCCCAAAAACGCCAACTTTTACAACCCTGGACGCAACTATTAGAAAAAGACACCTACCAAGTCGCCTTTGAACATCAACGCAATTCCCAAGCCCAAGAAGCCCTCAATCAACTGCTGTATTGCGACTTGAAACTCTATCTCGAAGGCGATATTCTAGCCAAAGTTGACCGGGCTAGTATGGCGAATTCCCTGGAAGTCCGCGTTCCTTTCTTGAATCATACCCTGGTCGAATATGCCGCTAAACTGCCTCATACCGTCAAACTGCGCGGTTTGACGACTAAATACATTCTACGGCGGGCGATGCGCCAACATTTGCCCCCTGAAATTCTCAAACGGGGTAAAAAAGGGTTTAATATGCCTGTAGCGAAATGGTTTACGGGGGATTTGCGTCCCCTGCTTGAGGATATGTTATCGCGCGATCGCCTCCACCGAGAGGGCTTTTTCAATGCTGATTACGTCCAACAACTCCTCAGCCAACATTTCAATAATCAAGCCGACCATCGCAAACTCCTCTGGACATTATTAGTCTTTGAATTGTGGTATGAACATTGGGGTATGAATTAATTTCAGTTATCAGTTATCAGTCATCAGTCAACAGTGAATACCGTTTGCAGTTAGACAAACTATCTCTTTCAAGAAGTTAAAAAAGAAGTCCTATTATCCATAATCCTTGTGCATTTTTTTGACTAAATAACCTTATGATCTACGCTAATCCTGCCGAACAAACCCCCGCACAACTCGTCGTTAATCCGACAGGCGAACCCTATCAACCCGCCCGCCTTTACTACACTATCCACAACAAAAAAACCGTAATGAGGGCATTCCAAAAGCTACGCTGTATGGAGTACGAACCCAAAAACCAATATTGGTTGTGGTACTACGAAGCTGAAGCCAAAAAACTACGGTTTGATACGACTTATAATAAAATATCGCCAGAATTTAAGCCCGTTTTACTGGGTGCTTTTATCTTTCGTAGCGAGACGGAAATGATCCTCGAACTCGACTCCGGTCTTCATGTTCCTATTGCCCTGGATTTCTTCGATAAACGCATCAATCGTCGGGCAGCCGAAGTTACGAAAATGCGCTTAGTTAACCGTTTTTATACCACAGAAGACGACGAAGAAAAAGCCACTAATCGCGAATATACCCTCGATAGCGATCGCGTTGTTTTGCCTTCCGAAGACGATTTAATAAAAATGCTGGAAGGCTGCGAAAACGAAGAAGAACGTATCCAAGCTTTACGCAATTACATGGAAGACGTTACCCAAAAGCCTCTCCCCGAAATTCAAGAAATGCCGGTTAATTATTACGAAGAAGGGCTAAATGGTATCAGTTTAATTGTTGAACTCCACGCAGTCGAGGCTTTAGAACGTTGGCGAGGTAATCCTGTGACTCAGCACGATTTACTCGAAGAACTAGAACGACAAGAACAAATGGAAGATTTTCTCGATTATTTAAAGAATGCCTCGGAAGAAGAAATTGAAGAACTAAAAAGAATCATTGAGGAAGAAAGAGCAAAGGAAAACGGGGACACAGAAGATACAGTTGATGTTGAAAGTGTTTCTGTAGAGGCAGAAGTGGTTGAAACAACAGTTACTGAGGAAGATGTTTCTGTAGACGAGGAATCAGCGTGACACACCTTAAACGAGGCTATAAGTAGGGTGTCGTTAGCGCAGCGTAACGCACCGAAATTACAAGCATTTTGGCGGTAATGACTATCGCACAACTTAAGGTGTGTCACGGCACTACTGGCGTGACACACCTAAAATGAGGCTTTATCGTAGGGTGGGTTAGGCGGTTAAAACCTAAGCTATGACTGCGATTGGGCAATCCGCCGTAACCCACCGCTTAAGCTGTGTCACGGCACTACTGGACTGTTTCACCTTAAGTTGTGCTATACCGTAATACGAAAAATACTGAGGGCTGAATAACACAAAACAAAACCCCGGCTGATGTTAAAAACCGGGGTTAAAGATTGACTCAAAAAGTTAAGCCATTTTTGCTTGGGCTTCTCGTTCTAATAGTTTCAGAACTGAAGTTTTTTCAAGTAAACCCAAAACTATGCCATTTTCCCCAACGACTAATAACTTTTGTTCGGGCTTGGCTTCTAGCATTTTGACTACTTTCAACAAAGAAAGATTAGCACTAACTTCTGTGTTAGCTTCGATGGGTTTAATCAATTCGTTGATGTAGCGTTCTGTCCACAAGGAAGTTGCAATTGTTTTGAGGTCGTTGACATCAATTACGCCTAAAAGATGTCCTTCTGCGTTGGTGACAACAAACTCATTTCTGGCATCTTGACCAATTACATATTCATTGACAAACTCGCGAATGGTTAAGTCTTCTGAAACAACCGGGTTATTCGGATTCACTGCATCAGCCGCCGTATAGTGGTCGAGTTTGTCTTGAACGCGGGCAGTTTGGGCATAACGTCCGGCATTTTGCAATATAAAGAAACCGATGAGTAATGTCCAGAAACTACCGATTTGAGTAATGCCTAAAACGCCGAGTAAACCAATGGTAATTCCGACCCAACCGAGGACTTGACCTGCTCGACTGGCAAAGAGTAAACCTGTATTCGGATTACCCGTGACTTTCCAGACAATCGATTTGAGAATATTACCGCCGTCTAAGGGGAGTCCGGGGATAAGGTTAAATAAGGCCAGAACTAAATTAATTTGCGCCAGGAAGCCCACAATTGCTGCTATTGGCCCGGTGAGGGGTAAAGTTAAGCCCACGATGGTGAATAAGCCAAATAATAACAAACTAACCGCAGGTCCGGCGATCGCGACGAGGAAAGATTGTTCTGGGGTTTCTGATTCTTTGTCCAACATTGCCAAGCCCCCAAAAATAAACAGGGTAATGGACTTGACATCAATGCCTTGGGTAATGGCAACAAAGCTGTGACCCAATTCGTGGGCGAGAACTGAAGCAAATAGAAGTAGGGCAGCGAAAAATCCCAATAGCCAAGGCAAAAATAGTTCTAAACCTGGGAATGCTCCGGAAATCCAACCGCCGAATGATAAAGTAGCCAATCCTAAAACCAGAAACCAAGAGGGATTGACATAAAAAGGGATACCAAAAAGATTACCAACTCGAATACTACCGTTCATAAAATATAACTCCTAAAATATTTAAGATCGCCCGCGATGCGATCGGTCAATTTCGCTTGTTATGCCCATTGTAACGAAGTTTTAAGCCCCATTCTGCTGCTCAAATGTCGTAAAACCCGACCTTTTCCGTTCGGTTGAGAACCATAAATTCCTCCGTCCCATTAGAAAAATATCCGGCATAATAGAAATGTAAAATACTTGTTCGTTGTTGTAATTGCCTGTTGTCTTTTTCCCTCTTTTTATTAACGTTTCGCAATCATGACTGGTTCTGCGCCCAACTCCACTCCAACGTATCATCACGACGATATTCAGCAAATTCTTCATCTTGCGATCGCCCGTCAAGCGAATGGCGAAGAAAACGAATTTTCTCGTTCTCAACTGCTTGAAATTGCTGAAGAATTAGGTATTAGTGCTGATACTTTACAACTCGCCGAACAAGAATGGCAAGAACAAAAACATATTAATTATCGCTATCAAGAATTCGATCTTTATCGCCACCAGCAACTCAAACATAAATCGGGAAAATATTTAATTGTTAGCGGCTTTTTCTTTGCTATTGATTTCCTCAGTGGAGGTCTCGGAACGATTACTTGGTCGCTTTATGTTTTAGTTAGTTCGGGTTCTTTGATCGCTCTTGATGCTTGGAAAGTCTATCAAATGAAAGGCGAAATGTACCAACAAGCTTTCAGTCGTTGGGAACGCAAACGCCAGTTTAAACAATCGGTCGGGACTTTCTTTCGTAACGTCCAAAAAGTTATACAAGGCTAAGGAATTACCGCATAATTGGTTGTTTTATTGAGCTTATTTTCTTTGTAAATATTGATATTGCGTATTTTTTACGCAGTCTAAAATGGCGATGAGTTTGTCAATGCGATAGGTTAGTTCGTCGTGAATGGCTAAGTCTTCGATTTGAAATAAGAGTTCTTTGGTTTCGCTGACAATGGCGTTGTAGAGAAAGTCGAGCATTTGCGATCGCACTTCCTTATTCAAATTCACAACGGGTTTTTCGATATCCTGACCTTCAAGCGATAGGGTATGAATTTGGTCTTCGCCAATTTGAAACAAAGGCGATCGCGATAGCCAAGTTTGAAAGTTGGGATTAAATTCAATAGTTTGAGACTGTTGCTGTTCTGTCGTGTAGAAATTTACACTTAACTTCATGGTTTGAGTATTTTTCCTGATATTAATCATAACGAAGTAGATTTCCTCCCCCTCTCCCTGGCTCTTGCGCGAAACGTTAAATCCATTTTTTGAGGCTGAAACCCTAGTACATTCTAGCGTTGAGCCTATTTTAGAGTAACCCCAAAGAGCCAAAGTTTCTGACATCTTTCTGGAGCAAAATCCCACTCCCCCGACTGCCGATTGCCCAAAACTACTGCCGACTGCCCAATCCCTACTGCCCAATTTCTCCCTCAGTCGGAGACATTCGCGGATATTGTTTGAGAGCAACTTTGAGATATTGTCCGGTATAAGATTGGGAATTTGCTGCTACGTCTTCGGGCGTTCCTTGGGCAATAATTTCCCCGCCGCGATCGCCTCCTTCTGGCCCTAAGTCTACAATCCAATCGGCACAACGAATCACATCTAGGTTGTGTTCGATGACAATAATTGAGTTGCCTTTATCCACTAAGCGCTGTAAAACATTCAGGAGGTGATGTACGTCGTAAAAAGATAGTCCGGTTGTGGGTTCATCGATGAGGTAAAGGGTTTTTCCTGTGGCTCGTCGCGATAATTCGGAAGCCAGTTTGACTCGTTGGGCTTCTCCCCCGGAAAGGGTCGGTGCGGGTTGACCGAGTTTGATATAACCTAAGCCAACATCGGCGAGGGTTTGTAAGCGCGAGATGGCTCTAGGGATATTTTTAAATACTTCCACCGCTTCTTCGACGGTCATATTTAAAACATCCGCAATCGAATAGTTTTTATATTTCACTTGCAGGGTTTCCCGGTTATATCTTGCGCCTTTACAGACATCACACTGGACATAAACGTCGGGGAGAAAGTTCATTTCGATGGT
This sequence comes from Jaaginema sp. PMC 1080.18, assembly GCA_035968055.1. Lineage (GTDB taxonomy): Bacteria > Cyanobacteriota > Cyanobacteriia > Cyanobacteriales > Spirulinaceae > Jaaginema. The sequence continues at coordinate 18,728 of JAWQFT010000090.1, forward strand.
GTTTACACCTTGGCCGCCACAAGCTTCGCAACGTCCTCCTTTGACGTTAAAAGAAAATCTGCCAGGCTTATAACCTCTGGCTTTAGCTTCAATGGTTTCGGCAAAGATAGCGCGAATGGCATCAAAAATTCCGGTATAAGTTGCGGGGTTAGAGCGCGGTGTACGACCGATGGGAGATTGGTCAATCACAATCGCTTTGTCTACTTCTTGGAGTCCTTTGACTTTACCTAATCGATCGGGAAACGGCACTTTACGAAATAGGTGATGTTGCAGGGCGGGATAAAGCAATTCGTTGATTAAGGTGGACTTTCCCGAACCAGAGACTCCGGTTATACACACTAATTTTCCGAGGGGAATTTTGACCGTAATGTGTTTGAGATTATTACAGAAACAATCGTGGAGAGTGAGACTGCGATGATTGCCCTGACGACGTTCGGCAGGGGTGGCGATAACTTTGCGTCCCGAAAGATAAGCCCCAGTGAGGGAATTGGGATTTTCGAGTAAGGTTTGTACGTCTCCTTGGGCGACAATTTCTCCCCCGTGAATTCCAGCTTTGGGCCCGATGTCAATAACGCGATCGGCACTGCGGATAGTTTCTTCATCATGTTCGACGACGATAAGAGTATTGCCTAAGTCTCGCAGTTTTTTGAGGGTATGAAGTAAGCGATGATTGTCTCGTTGATGTAAGCCAATACTGGGTTCATCTAAAACATATAAAACCCCGGTCAAACCTGCGCCAATTTGGGTGGCTAAACGGATGCGTTGGGCTTCCCCTCCCGATAAAGTCATGGCAGCGCGATCGAGAGTTAAATAATCTAAGCCAACATCAAGTAAAAAGTTTAAGCGGGCTTGGATTTCTTTGAGGGCTAATTCGCCAATGAGGGCTTGTCTTCGGGTGAGTTGAAAGTTGCCAATCCGGTCGAGAGTTTCGCGGATGGGAACGCTGGTTAATTCGTCGATATGATATTGTCCTAAACGCACGGCAAGGCTTTCGGGTTTGAGACGTTTACCGTCGCAAACATCGCAGGTTTGGTTGACGATATATTGCTCTAATTTCTGTTTATAAGATTCGGAGTTGGTGTCTTGGTAATTGCGCTCCAACATCTTGAGAATTCCGGAGTAACGACGATGATAACCTTCTCCCTTACTACGACGAGAATCTGCTTGAAAGTAAATCGGTTCTTCGCTGCCGTAAAGCAGGATATTTTGCTGTTCGTCAGTGAGATGTTTCCAGGGCGTTTGGATTTCAAAACCGTAAGCCTGACCGACGCTGTAGAGTAGGGAGAGGTAGAAGGAGTTGTCTTTGTCCGACCAGGGGGCGATCGCGCTGTACAAGGGTTGCTCTGGATCGGGGACAACTAACTCTGGGGAAAATTTACGCAATGACCCCAAACCGTGACAATGAGAACAAGCCCCATAAGGCGAATTAAAGGAAAACAAACGGGGGGATAATTCATCCATGACAGCCCCATGTTCGGGACAAGCAAAGTTTTCGGAAAAGACGATTTCTGGGGGGGGTTCTGGTGTCGAAATATCCCCATTTTTTGCCTCATTTCGTATATACTTACTATTGGGCTGGACTCCATCTGCCTGTATAGATGTATCATTTAATACCTGTACCACGGCAATACCTTCGGATAACCGCAAGCAAGTTCCCAAAGAATCGGCTAAACGTTCCTCCAGTCCGGGTTTGAGAATAAGACGATCGATAACCACTTCAATGGTGTGGGTATAATTTTTATCCAGAGAGATGTTATCTGAGAGGTCTAAAACCTCCCGATTTACCCTGACGCGCGCGAATCCTTGACTCGCTAAACTGGACAATAATTTCTTGTGTGTCCCTTTTTTCCCTCGGACGACGGGGGCTAGAACCAAGAAGCGAGTGCCTTCCGGTAGGGACATAACGCGATCGCACATCTGGTCGATGGTTTGGGGAGCAATATTGCGATCGCATACCGGGCAATGGGGCATTCCTGCTCGTCCGAATAGCAAGCGCAGATAGTCGTAAATTTCCGTCACCGTCCCCACTGTAGACCGGGGATTGTGGGACGTGGATTTTTGGTCAATAGAAATCGCCGGACTCAACCCCTCGATTGCGTCCACATCCGGCTTATCCAACTGTCCCAGGAATTGCCGAGCATAAGCACTAAGGGACTCCACATACCGCCGTTGTCCCTCAGCGAAAATCGTATCAAACGCCAAAGAGGACTTCCCCGACCCCGACACCCCGGTAAACACAATCAAGCGATCGCGCGGTAACTCCAGATTGACGTTTTTGAGATTATGTTGTCGCGCTCCCCGAATGCGAATAGTAGGGCGATCGCCTGCGCTCGTAACGTTCGACTCGGCTTGATTGAGAGAATCCGGCATGAAAGGTTTAGTTTACAGTCCTTTACAATTCTATCGTTAGAGCTTCTTTTTGTTGTTGGTTGTTGGTTGTTAGTTGTTGGTTGTTAGTTGTTGGTTGTTAGTTGTTGGTTGTTGGTTGTTGGTTGTTAGTTGTTAGTTGTTGGTTGTTCGCTAACATCCCCAAATCCCTCCCCCCAATGCCTACTGCCCAATGCCTACTGCCCAATGCCCACTGCCCCTTAGTCGCTGATGACTGACGACTGATAACTGAAAATCCCTCCCCCCAATGCCTACTGCCTAATGCCCACTGCCCCTTAGTCACTGATGACTGATGACTGACGACTGATAACTGAA
>JAWQFT010000091.1:0-8369 GCA_035968055.1 Jaaginema sp. PMC 1080.18
ATCTTATTAAGAAAAACCTAGATGCGAGTTTACCTCTCAGATGAAATTACTATATGTTAAGATTAAACGCCTCACAACAAAATGAACCCTTTAATACTTCGGGCGATCGCGTATCTTTAGAAATATTAAACGATCCCGATACGCAACAGCTTTTTGAATCGGCAATTGATGCGATCGCGATTGTTGATAATCAGGGATATTTTTTAGACGTTAACCCAGCCGCTTGCCAATTATTGAAGCGTCAAAAAGTAGATATTGTCGATCGTTGTTTAGTCGAATTTGTCAAAGACCCAGCCGATTTCGAGGTACAATGGCAGCGTTTAAATAAGCTTTTGCAAAGTAATCTTTACTTTTCTTACAGTAAAAACGGCGCAGAATTTTTAATTGAATATACTCAACATATCCACCTCAACTCCCAGTCTTACCTGGCGATTTTCCGAGATATTACAGAGTCTCACATCGCGCAATCTCAAATTCAACAACTCACCCAAAAACTTACTGCTAACTCCGAATATTCCTGCATTCCCAGCACTGGCGCAAACTTAGCTCAAGATTACCATCTCAAGCAAATTGTCCGTCATATTCCCGGAATTATCTATCAGTTTCGTCAGCGAATTGATGGGACAGTACATTTTCCTTATGTCAGCGAAGGGATACAGCAGTTTCATGGTTGTAGTCCTGAAGAAGTCCGAGAAGACGGGACTAAAATGTTCGAGTTTATTCATCCTGACGATCTCGAAAAAATAATTCAATCTACCCAAGAATCTGCAACCAATCTAACTCCTTGGTACTGCGAATATCGCACTTGTTTACCCAACGGACAGCAATTTTGGTTATTGGGTCATTCTACCCCCCAAAAAGCCCCTGACGGCAGTATTACTTGGTATGGTTTCATCAAAAATATTACAGCCCGCAAACGTGCAGAATTAGAGTTAAAAGAACGCGAAGAACACTTCCGAGGAATTATCGAAAACCTCGACGATATGGTTTATGTAGTGAATGCTGATACCACATTTAGTTATGTCAGCCCGCAATTTCGCGATATTATGGGCTACAAATTATCAGAGTTAAGGGGTACATCTTTTGCCGAGTTTGTTCATTCTGATGATTTACCCATTTGTACTAATGCTTTAAAACAAACTTTTCAAGGGGAAAAAATACGGGGAATTGAGTACCGCGTTTTACACAAAGATGGCAGTTATTATTGGCATAAATCTAACGTTTCAGCCCTCAAAGATGACCAAGGCAATATTATTGCTTGTTTGGGAATTGGCAGTTATATTCATGACCAAAAGCAAAAAGATATTCTAATTCAGAAAATTCAGCAACAATATTATACATTAACCGAAAATTCGCCCATTGGCATATTTTTAACAGATGCCTCTGGCAATTGTAGTTATGTTAACAAAGCCTATACAGAAATTACGGGTATAAGTCAAGAAGAAGCTCTAGACTTAGGTTGGTCGCAAACACTTCATCCTGAAGATAAACAAAAGTTATTTCAAGAATGGTATAACAGCACATTTGCTAAAAAAGAATTTCGCTTAGAATATCGCTTTTTACGAGCGGATAATAGTGTTAAATGTGTATTAGGTCAAGGATTACCTTGGATTGCTAATGGTGAAGTCGAAGGTTATGTGGGGACAGTTGTTGATATTAGCGATCGCAAACACCAAGAAGAAGCACTACGCTTAATTGTAGAAGGAACTGCTGCTAAAACAGGGAGCGATTTTTTCCGAAGTTGCGTACAGTATCTTGCCCAAGTTTTGCAAGTCCGCTATGGGTTAATTTCTGAATTTATCGGGGAAAATAAACAACAAGCACAAACCCTAGCTTTGTGGACAGGAGATGGTTTTGGTGAGAATTATACTTACGATTTAGCAGAAACTCCTTGTGAAACAACTAAATACGGTGATGAGATTCGTCGCTATTGTAGTAATATACAAGTCAAGTTTCCTGAAGATAAAGATTTAGTGACTCTCCAAGCGGAAAGTTATGCGGGAGTTGCTATTAAAGATGCTGCGGGAAATCAGCTAGGGGTATTAGCCGTTTTCGATACCAAACCAATGCAAGAAAACTTTGAAACCCAGTCGTCGATTTTACAAATTTTTGCCATTCGTATTGGGGTAGAGTTAGAAAGATTGCAAGCCGAAACAGCCTTACGAAAATCGGAAAATCATCTGCGACAACAAACCCAAGCTTTAGAAAAAACTTTAAGTCAGTTACAAACCACTCAAGCACAATTAATCCAAGCTGAAAAAATGTCCAGTTTGGGTCAGTTGGTAGCAGGGGTAGCTCACGAAATTAATAATCCGGTAAGTTTTATTTATAGTAATATCCAGCCTGCGGATACCTATTCTCAAGACTTAATCAGTCTCATCTACAAATATCAACAACACTATCCTAGTCCTCCCGCAGAAATTGAAGATTTGATTGAAGATATAGATTTTGAATATATAGTTAATGATTTTCCCAAGTTACTCAATTCCATGCAAACAGGAGCTAATCGTATTCGCGATATTGTTAAGTCACTGCGGACGTTTTCCCGCTTGGATGAAGCCGACTTGAAAGCCACAGATTTGTATGAAAATATGGAGAGTACCTTGGTGATTTTACAAAATCGCTTTAATGGTCGAGATGGTAATCCAGCAACTTCCTTAGTCAAAAAATACGACGATCTGCCGTTAGTTAATTGTTACGGGGGCTTACTCAATCAAGTGTTTATGAACTTGTTAGTGAATGCCTTAGATGCCATCGATATGCACCGCCAAAACCTCTCAAACCCTGACAAAAAAGATTATTGTGGTGAGATAACTATTGAAACTCAAATGACTGCTGATGAGCGAGTTTTGATTACAATTCGAGATAACGGTTGTGGCATGAGTCCCCAAGTCAAAGAGAAGATTTTTAACCCCTTTTTTACAACCAAAGCGATTGGGAAAGGAACAGGGATGGGATTAGCAATTAGCTATCAAATCGTCACCGAAAATCATGGGGGGACTTTGCAATGCGAATCTATACCGGGTGTGGGAACGGAGTTTGCGATCGCATTACCCACTAACCTTATAACATCGTAAATTTACGGAAAACCCAGCCAGGTTTCGGGGGCTATCTCTCGGAAAATCGGGGAAATTCATGAGTACAATAAAGATTGAGTTCCGCAACATCACGGCGATCGCGTAACGTGATGGCGAGTCAGGGTGCATCTGCAATTCTTTGGTTTTCCGCCTTTTCCCTGGTTCTATGCCTCTGCTCCTACCTCCCCTGGCTACTTCCACTTTGTCAAACGCCCAGGATTATCCTGTGGATTTGATTCACTATAGTCGTCAGATCGAAGCGGCAAAAGCACTCCAAGCCGCAACCTTTGTGCAATATCGGCGCGGCGAATATTATGGCGCACAACTGTCTCCTTGGCGCGATCGCGATACGATGGCCTTAGAGGAGTTGTTCGACGGGGAAGACTTAGCCGCCATCAGCGACGATCTCGAACAGGCATTACAGGTATTATGGCCAGAACCATATTGGGAAGATAAAGTGTTTTGGCAACAATGGGAAGGGGGCGATCGCGTTTCTGTCTCAGTTACCGAGTTTGAGTTTCTCGCTGAGTTTTTGTAAGCTATTGCCCCTTTGAATCCCCACATCATAACAGTTATTATGTTGACCATAACAACTGTTATGATAAGCTGGCAAGCAGTTATATTCAATGATTGAAAAGATTATGAGCGATCGCCGAATTGAAGTATCAGAAGCCGCATGGCGGGTTATTCGCCGTGAAGGAGTCGATCGTACCAGTTTGCGCGCGATCGCTCAAGAAATGGGAACTACCGTCGGAGTCATTACCCATCACTTCCGCAACAAAGACGAGTTGATGTTATTTGCCTTCGATCGCATTACCGCCAAACTCCTCGAACCCATACAAACCCTTTCTCCAGAAGTTGAAGGCATCGAACGCTTGGGGCTATCCTTATCTTATCTGTTGCCGATTAATACCGAATTAACTGAAATTCTGCAACTTTGGCTTGCTTTCCTAGGTTATGCTATGAGTCGCGACGAATTAATGGCAGAACATCGAAAACGTGCGGCACAACTCAAAGACGCGATCGCCCAAGAAATCCAAGCCCTACAAGCCGAAGAAATCATTTCCAACCGGATCGATCCCGATATCGAAGCCCGTAAATTACTCGCCTTTGTCAACGGTTTAGCAATAGATGCGATGGTGCAGAGTCAGCCTTTAGAACCTGGGATTTATTTAGAATTACTGTATCGCCAACTGCACGCGATCGCGAAATAACCTGAATTTGGCTATTGGTGTTCTCGCTATTTTCCAGAATGGTTTCCTGTAGAATACCCCAGAGCAAACATTCGGGAGTAATCCGTTTTGGGGTAAACTTGCGGCTTGCTGACGAGCTAACTCTAACACGCGCATCGTGTGGTTTTAAATTGATAGCATTTCTATTACTTTCAACCCAACTTTATCAATCGCATATCGTCCGAACATACTCGCGAAATCATCTCCGTAATTTGACAAAACTACTACCCCCGTCTGGGTTTCTGGGATGAACCCGCAAAACGCTCGATGTCCCGCAGTTCCTCCGGTATGAGCATAAACTACGCCATCGCATTCCGGTAAATATTCAATTATCCATCCCAAACCAATCCCCCTCGTTTCTGGCTGCACCAAAGGTTTACCCCGCCATTTTTGTACCCACTTTCCCAACTTTTCGACTATACCAAATAAACCAGAATTGGGGGCAAATTCTTGATAGCGTAACTCGCGAGTATTGAGTAAAGCTGAGGACGGAGAATGCCAATGTGCAGCCATAAATGTAAGTAAATCTGTTGCCGTCGAACGCAAAGCTCCAGCCCCTGCTAAAGTAGGTAAATCCCAAGGTTGAACGGGTTTACCGCCTTCGTTGTAACCTTGAGCAAATCGCTGTTGTTGTTCGGGATTCAAAGTAATACAGGTGTCTGATAAACTCAAAGGATTGCAAATATATTGCGCGATCGCGTCTTCGTAAGATTGTCCTAAAACTTCAGTCAAAATATGCCCTAAAAGTCCCACACCCAAGTTAGAATAACTAATAATTCCCGTGGTTTTTCCCGGTTGATTATCCCAGGTTTGTAAATATTCTTCTAGGTCTTGAACCGTATAAGCTTTATAAGGATTATGGGGGTTTTCTCGCAAGGATTTTACTAAATTTGAGGGTAAGCGGGGTAAACCGGAGGTATGAGTAGCTAGGCTTTCTAAAGTAATGGTGTCTGGTAACTTTTCATAAGCCGTACCCAATTGATTCACCGGCATTTCTAAGGTTAACTGACCTTGTTCGACTAAAATTGCCAACAGTGTCGTTGTGAAAAGTTTAGTCAACGAGCCAATTTCAAATAGGGTGGTTTCGTCAACAGCTTTCCCAGAAGATTGTAGTGTTCCCCAAGCAGCAATTTGATGCTGTTCCCCTTGAACCGCACCAATCACTAAGTTAATGTTATCTTTACCTGTAATCCAAGGAGAAATTCGGGGTTCGAGAGTTGTTTGCAAATGCTCTATTGTTGAAGTCACAATTATTACCTCATTATGGGTTTTTCAAAACCTCTAAAGATGAAAAACTTATCAACCTATCAAAACTTTAACATTCGGTCTTGGGAGGAGCGCGATCGCGCTGCCGCCGCCCATTTAATTCGGGATGTATTATTAGAATATAACCTACCCTGGCAACCAGAAACCGCCGATCGCGATGTCATAGAAATTGAAACCAGCTATCTCCTTGCTGGAGGGGAATTCTGGGTAGTGGAACAAGATAACCAAATTGTGGGAACAGCCGCTTATTATCCCATTCCTAGAGGCCATAAAGCCGTAGAAATTCGCAAAATGTATTTAGCCCCTGCTGTACGAAGTCAAGGCTTAGGAAAATACCTCTTAAATGCCCTAGAAACTACCATTCAACAACGCGGCTTTCAAGAAATTTGGATCGAGACTGCTTCGGTTTTAATTGAAGCAGTGCAACTATACGAAAAGTCCGGCTATCAGCCCGCAACCGGAGTCGAAACCGCCCGTTGCGATCGCGTTTATGTCAAATATTTAACGAGTTAATAAATCCAAAACAAATCGCCGAGATTTACTATCTTTTGCCCATCTTCCCATTAACATTTGTCGTAACAACCAACGCCGAAATAGTGGTAAGAATAGCCAAATGATGCGTTTAATTCCTTCCGCAAGTAACCAAACTGCTACCAACGGTAATAACCAGAAAAGTGGATTCAAAACTTGGAAATTTGCTAAACTAATAATGACACTTAAAGCCACAATAACAATCGCTAAAAACCAAGCTAATCTCGTTCCCAAACGCTTGTATTGTAACGGGACTTGGGCGATAACTTCCTGAATAAGCCAATGATGTACCGACGCGATCGCGATCGCCCACTCTTGCCGTTCCAAACAATCCGAACGAACTTGATTCAAAACCTCACCATCGAGCGCAATGGTACTGCGAAAAACCAACTCCTTTTGATAAAACGTAGAGAAAGTTAGCACCGGATTAAACAAAGTGTAATAACGAATTTCTCGTACCACTTCTGGTGTAAAATAAAGCAACGTACCCTGCTCTTTTGCTGCTTTCAAATGTGCGAATTGATTGGCATTAAGATGAAACTCAATTCCTTGCACAATTATCTCTTTATTAGTTACTTTATCTTGATTAATTTGCAACCAACGCTCGCTATGGAGATCGCGAACTTGTGAAGCAAGAGAAGCAGAAGCAGCAGCATTATTCACAGTTTAAACCTTCCCCACCTTAACCGCGATCGCGAGAACCAAAAGCAGTTTGCAGAATTTCTAACACAAACCCCAAAATCCCCCGCCATTGTCTTTCCCCAGCTTCCACGCTATCGTGATGAATCCTCAACAAAGTATCGCGGTGAGGGTGAGCGATCGCATCTTCACTGTAACGATTAATAATATCCCCATCCAATTGAATCGTCGTCTGAGCGTAAATCAAATCCGTTCTAATTGCCTTAGCAATTGTCCCTGGAGGCAAATCGGGACGAGACGCAGCCAAACGCTGTAAAGCCCGATTGCGGCGATCCCAACAAACCTTCAACTCCGCTTGCTTGCGTAAATTTCGGAGAAAGCGGCTATCGCTCAAAAGTTGCTGTACCCGCACAATTTCCCCCGATATCCCCGCTTGAAACGGATTCGGCAGTAGGGAATCATCTCGGTCTAAATCGGCGGTCTGAGCGTCATATAGTGCTGAATCCGGGTTACTCAGGAGCATAGTGTACTCCCGTTCGAGATTGCGGCGTAAATCCAGATAGCGATCGCGCAAAGAAGGATGAATTCCCGACTGTTCGAGCCAATTGGGACTAATTTCGTAAATATCGCGATAACTCTCCCAAGGAATAAACTTATGTCCCGTAATCTCCTCAACGACAATCGTATTAACTTCCAACGCCGTCATTTCCGTCAAAACGCCACTCAGCCCATTGACGAAATCCACCGTTTGGGAATTAATCGGCGATTCTTGAGACTTCTCAATACTATTCCCTGGCGCGATCGCAGCTTTTTGAGTCTGCCGTGAATTGCGCGATTTAGAACCTTGCTTCCTAGCCACACCAACACTCCTTCTTATTCTGATGACTCATCGGGGTTTTCCGGGGGCTTCGGCTTTTGTTGAATCGCCGTCAAACCGCTAAACAAATCGTCATCATCCTCCCCATCGCTGGTAAAATCAGAGCCGAATACCGTTTCATCATTCCAGTCAATTTCGTCTATGTTATCCTCTGGCGGTGCCGAAGCGATCGCCTCCGACGACTCAGCCTCGCTCTGACTCAACGAATCCACCTCTGTCCCCGTCTCAAACTCTTCAATTTTAGGATAAGGCTCTAACTCATCGGGGGCAAAATCATCCCAATTTTCTTCTAAATCGGGTACTGCTGCCGTCGTTGCTGGCGAATCAGGAGAAGCAAAAGGATCGAGGGCTTCAAAATCCGCCCACTCGTCCTCACTCCCCAAATTAATTGATTCTGAGGTAGTCGTTGCTGTGGGGGAAGTTTCAACTTCTGCCAACCAATCATCTTCCCAGTCTTCGTCATTGCCTTCTGGCTTAACTTCAGCCTCATCAGGAGCTAACCAAGTTTCCCAAGCGCCGTCATTTGCCGCGATCGCGTTTGTTGTCGGAGTCGCAGCCAGTAACTCCTCCTCTTCCCCTTCACTCAAGTCAAAATCGTCATCCAGAGCATCCAAGTTCGTAACTTCTGAATCGGGGGGATTGTCGGCAAAAGACTCCTCCTCAAAACCGCTCCAATCTTCCTCTATTGCCAGTTCTGGAGTCGTTTCCTCCTCAAAATCTCCCCAATCCTCAGCCTCATCCTCCAAA
>JAWQFT010000091.1:8469-21186 GCA_035968055.1 Jaaginema sp. PMC 1080.18
ATCTTCCTCTATTGCCAACTCTGGAGTCGTTTCTGGAGTCGTTTCCTCCTCAAAATCTCCCCAATCCTCAGCCTCATCCTCCAAAGCCAAACTCGGCACATCGGGGGCTACCGATTCTTGCTCAAAACCGCTCCAATCTTCCTCTATTGCCAACTCTGGAGTCGTTTCTGGAGTCGTTTCCTCCTCAAAACCGCTCCAATCGTCTGCTAAATCGGGCATTGCGACTGCCATTGATTCAGCTTCGCGGTTTTCCTCTTCCCCAGACAACTCAAAATCATCAGCGACAGCCTTTGTCGTCTCAACTCCCGGCTGAAGCAAATCTGCCGACTCTGCGGTTGCCAACTCTGGATGAGAAAATGTATCCTCAAAATCGCTCCAATCTTCCGGGGACTCTAAATCCGAAGGTAATTCCAAACTCGTTTCTGGCGCGATCGCCTCTTCCTCGTCAGCCATCACAACCTCAGTCCCACTGTCGTCTAAAACTGGGGGCGTTTCCTCAAACTCATCCCAACTGTCTTCAGGAACTTCAAACTCCAAGCTAACAGGTTCAACCGCATCAGATATCTCAACTTCCTCAAAAACCTCCCAATCGTCGCTTTCTGTTGTAGAGGGTAAATCTAAAACTGGGGGGGCTGCGGCAGAAATTTCCGTCGCAATCTCATCAATAGCATCTTCATCCCAAGTCAACATTGTCTCCTCTGGGATTTCGCTGTCTGCCGCCGTTGCGGTGGGTGGCATTACGGTTTCGGCAATAAATAACTCCTCATCCGCGATCGCCCCCAACTCATTTTCGCTGTCGCGAGTTGTAGCGATGCCTTCCCAATCCTCAATTTCTAACTCCGAAACCGGGGCTTCTGGAAGAGGAACTTCAGGTATAGCGGGGGTTTCTGGGCTTTCCGACCGTGCGGGAGTCACCACGGCGAGATTTTCCCAACTATCCAACCCCTGACTATCTGTAGCGGCGATCGCGAGGGAATCTAGCTCCGACATCGCAACATCATTACCCTGTACCGCCGTCGGGATTGTGGGGGCTGGGGCTTGGGGTAAAGCAGGTATCTCGATATCGACTAAAGACAGAGGTTCGTTGGGGTTCGCTTGATGCTGCTGGAGAGCAATCAGGACTTGAAACAAAGCCGACAAGCTTTGTAAATTTTTCTGAATGGTTTTGTTGCCTTCGAGAACTTGTTGATGGTGATATTTTTGCAGTTCCGTATAAGGGCCATTGCCAATAAAGCGATCGCCCACTTCGTTCTCGATTTCGCCGCCAATTAAATTGATCCGCGTTTGTAGGCGATGACCTGGTAGAGGATTAGAAACAGCCGCATCCGCCGCCGATACAACCCAAGTCGCGATTTTCAGTTCGACGGCGTTGCCCATTGCCAAAACCAGAGCATCGGCTAATCGCCCTGCTCGAATTGCTTCTTTAAAGTCGTCGCTTGCTGCCATAACAGTTGTTCTCCAATGCAGTTTAGGGGGCTGCTTGTTGTAGACTACACTTACACAATCGCGATCGCGAGGCTGCTCCAAGCATTGACCCTAGTCTTCTGATTCACCAGGGGCTATCGCAGGCTGCTGCCTATGGTCTTGGGGTAACCGAGGCATAGTGCTGGTCAAGATTGTAAACACTTGTTGCAGACTTTCTAAATTTTGCTGTAAAATTTGCCGTCCGTCGTGAACTTGGGACAAGTGAAAGTCTCGTAACTCGCGATAAGGCCCGTTGCCAATAAACTGCGTCCCCACTTCATTTTCCACGGTACTTTCGACTAAGTTCATCCGAGTCCGCATACACCCCCCCGGAGTTGGTCCGGTTTGGGACGAGTTTTCCGCAGAAACCCAAGTTGTAATTTCCAGGTCAACGGCTTGTCCGAGTGCCATTGTTAGGGCTTCGGCAATTTCACCGTTTTTCAGCTTTTGTTTAAATTCATCACTTGCTGACATGGCCATACTCCTGCGATCGCGCTTGGTTTATTGTGACATTGATTTATCATCTTCTCCAGAAAAATCTAAATTTAGTCATTTGTCATGAGTCAAAGTTTAATTCCTTCCCTTATTGGCGATCGCATCGTTACCATGAGATCGTCAGCCCTTTCAAAGCAAATTGATGATTACCAATCGCGAACACAACCACAAAATGACGGCTGAAGAATACTTAGCATGGGAAGCCCAGCAAGAATTCCGCCATGAATATGTTGACGGCGAAATTTTGGCCATGACCGGGGGAACGCTTCCTCATAACGACATTGCCCTTAACTTGTATACCGCGCTCAGACCCCATCTACGTCAGAGGGGCTGTCGCGTTAATGTGTCCGATGCGAAAGTTCAAGCTTGGAAAAATAGTCGCTATTTCTATCCCGATTTAGTTGTCAGTTGCGATCCTGATGATTTGCAAGCTCGCGATTTTATTCAACACCCGAAAGTAATTGTTGAGGTTCTTTCTCCCGGTACAGCCAATTACGATCGCACCAAAAAACTCAAGTATTATCGCCGGATTCCGAGTTTGCAGGAATACGTCTTAGTGGATTCAGAAGCAATAATCGTTGAGGTTTATCGTAGACGAGAAGGTAAGATGTGGCTGTATTGCGAGTATGAAGCCGGAGAAGCGATCGCCCTCGAAAGTATTGAGTTTGCCTGTGCGATCGAGTTACTGTATGAAGGTGTGAGTTTTGAACCCGCTTGAAATAAAGCCTTTCCTTACCAAAAATCCGCCACACTGTACCCCAACTCTGCCAACATTTGCCGTAACAGGGGTAAACTCAAACCAATCACATTGCTGTGACAACCTTCGAGTCCCTCGATCAATAAGCCCCCCTTACCGTCGATCGCAAAACAGCCCGCACAGTTGAGAGGTTCACCACTAGCCACATAAGCTTCAATTTCGCGATCGCTCACCTGGGCAAAAGTCACCGTCGTAACACCACAGCGTACAACTTTTCGGGACTGGCAAGTATCCAGTAAAGCATGACCCGTGTAGAGTTTACCTTGCTGACCGCGCATTTTCCGCCAACGGGCGATCGCCACTTCAGGGGATTCGGGTTTACCGTGAATTTCGCCGTCGATGGCCAAAACCGAGTCGCAACCGAGTACCAAAGCATTATCAAACCGGGAAGCCACGATTTCGGCTTTACAGCGAGCTAATTCCGTCACGAGAGCTTCGGGATCGCGATTTTTGACTTGGGACTCGTCAAAGTCGCTACGGCAAGCCAGAGCCTCAATTCCGGCGAGTTGGAGTAGCTGTTTGCGAGCCGGAGAAGCAGAAGCCAGAATCAAAGGAGGAACGGTCATGTGAAAGTCCCAGATGTCCTTTAATACACGGTAAAGGATTTAGCAACCGCTTCAAAGCGATCGCTCACTTTTTGCCAACGCTGTTCCGAAGTCGAAATATTAAAAGTAAAAAGTTTGTTGCGGCTGACGGCGACACTGGCAATATTGTGACGTTGCTGGCCGTCGGGTAATTCCACCGCGTATTCTAAGATGTAGTGGGGGTGTCCCTTGATATCTTCGTAAGAACCCGCCCGAATAAACTCTGTTTCGCGACCTTCGGGGGCTATTGCATTGGTTTGCTTCAAAAAGCGGTAGCCGATGTCTGTTGGCGTTCCTAAGCTGGCTAAATCTTTGCCTTGCGGAACACCGCTAATTACAACACTGAGGTTTTCCGTGCGCTCGATAATATCTCGAAAAACCAGATCGACCCCTTCTGAAGCTTCTTGAACTTCCACGGGTACCCAACCATTGGGATAGAGGAATTCGTAGCCTTTGAAACTATCAACATACTGTTGTAAGCCGCTTACTGCCGTCGAACAACCCGTTAAAATTAGGGCGATCGCTAACATTAAAGCGGTAATCCAAGACTTCAGCATTACTTCCTCTTATCCTCTCAGGTCGGTGGTATTGTAGCCGAAGACAGATGTCTTGGGCAAGAAACTCTCTAGCTTACAGTTACGGCAATGTACATCAAACCGCTCACTAAAGCTAAAGCACCAATTCCCATAATCAGGTAATTCCGCTTTTCTGTGGAGTTGGGGGGTTCGGCTTTGTAAACTTTAGGTTCAGAAGCAAAGTTGTTTAAACGGCCGCCTTCTTCGTTGGTGTATGGCATTATTAAAACCTTTTTAATGAAAAATGTAACAATTGTTTACAATTATAAAACTAATTGTGCCATTGCGATCGCTTTTTTTGACAAATTTCTCAAAAATCTGGTGTCCTACAGCCCGCGATAGCGACTATACTTGCGATGCCGCCGTTTAATTTTTTCAATTTGTTGGGGGGTCAAATCCCCGGATAAAGCATCCGCGAGCGTATGACGCACCGTAGATGGCAAATTACGCCAAGTCAAAGGGCCTTGCTGCAACAAATCTTCAAGTTCTTGCAGAGCGATATAAGCATCGTGGTATTCCGTTCCCTTTTCCGGGATCAAAGGCGTAGAAACTCGCAAAGGGTCTCGTTCCACCGCCATAATTGCTTGGCGAACCGCCGTAACAATTTGCTCTCCAAACTTTTGTTCTCCCCGAATTTGTTGTTGATGAGAACCTTCTGTACTCGACGCATACAACGGGGGTAGGCGATTGAGGGCATAAGTACAAACCTCAACTTCATCGATGTATTGCGAGAGATTCGGAGGAATTTTCCGCAGTTGCCGTTTAACTTCTTGGGCAACCAAGGTTTCCATAATGTTACGGTAATTTTTAGTTTTAGTATCTGACATGACTATTGTACAAACCTCCTATTCAGAGGATAGGTAGTGCTAACTCTCGATCGTCCCGGTGATTGGCGAACTAGCACTGGCATAAGTTTTGACGGGAATGCGTCCGGCTTGATATGCCAAACGTCCGGCAATCGTTGCTAATCCCATAGCTTTGGCCATAGCAACGGGATTTTGAGCGAGAGCGATCGCGCTATTAATTAATAAAGCATCAGCCCCAAGTTCCATGGCCATCGCCGCTTCACTCGGAGTCCCAATTCCCGCATCTACCACCACTGGAACGTTCGCTTCTTCAATAATAATGCGGATATTAGCCGCGTTTTGTAATCCTTGCCCAGAACCAATGGGAGACCCCAAAGGCATGACCGTGGCACAGCCGATTTCCTCAAGACGTTTGGCGAGAAGCGGGTCGGCATTAATATACGGCAAAACCGCAAAACCCTCCTTAACCAAGCGTTCGGCAGCAACCACCGTTCCTATCGGGTCGGGCAGGAGATATTTAGCATCAGGGATGACTTCGAGCTTGACAAAGTTGTTGTCTTCTTGACCCAGAAGTTTAGCCATTTCGCGACCCAAACGAGCCACGCGGACAGCTTCATCTGCGGTTTTACAACCTGCGGTATTAGGAAGCATCCAAATTTTTTGCCAATCGATAGCTTCAGCCAAACCTTCGTGACCTGGGGCTTGGGTCTGGACGCGACGTACCGCTACTGTAACGATTTCGCACTCGCTGGCGGCAAGGCTTTGCTGCATTACGTCCAAGTTGCTATATTTTCCAGTTCCGGTCATCAAGCGAGAATGAAATTGACGGCCAGCAATGGTTAAAGAGTTAGCGTGGGTGGGGGCAGAGTTGGGCGATAAGGTACTGGCAGAAGGCATAGTTTACGGGTAGGTTAGGGGCGATCGTGCAATTTTCTATGTTACCAATTACCAGTGATTAAGGGACAGTGGGCAATCGGGAAGAGGGGAGAGTGGGGAGAGTGGGAGGAGGGGGAAGAGGAAGAGGACGATGGTGATGAATAACCAACTTTGACTGTGATTGGGCATACTAGAAGGAATAGCCTAATATTTCATTGGTTTCTTGATTAACGCCTAACTCCTATGAAACGCAGACCCAGAGCAACTTACGACCGTTACACAGAAAGAGATTACGACCGCAGCTATAATCGCAGTTATGACCGAGGAACAACTGCTCCTACGGGGAAAGGCAGTCCGTTTAGCATTAATTATGCAAAAGCGGCGGTAGTGGGCGGTATTTTAGTCATTGGGATTGTTATTGGTATGGTGTTGGGGTTATACAATGGCTCTAACCCCCAGAACGTTACGTCTACGGTGGTGATTGACCGCAGCGCCCCTAATGCGGAGTTGTGCCAGCAGTACGGGGCGGGAGCGTTAGTGACAGATATGCGAATTTTTGTAACGCTCAATCCTTTTAAGGTGTTTGTGACTCAGCCGCAAATGCAGCCGGGTTGCGTGTTGCGGAGTAATAATTGGGCGTTGTTGGAAAAACAAAATTTGGTCAGTCACGAGCAAGTTATAGATTGCAAAAAACGCATGAATACGTTTGGGTTTGTGGGCAGTTTGGAAGGCAGTTCTCCGGAGATTGCTTGTATTTACCCCAATGATGATGCTGAAAATCTGTTTTTGAATAAACCAGGAGCAGTAGAGCCTCGCGGTGGTAATAATAATTTCTAGGATGTTGGCTTGTTGAGATATTGTTTGGGGCTATGGCTGTGAATTTTGATTCTTCGTCTTCTACTGAAGTGGTTACTGAGGCTGAATCTCTGAGTTTGTGGGCGCAAATCAAGGAAGATTGGCAAGCTCACGGTTGCGATTGGACGAAACCGGGTTTTCGAGCGGTGGCGGTGCATCGTTTTGGGAATTGGCGCATGAAGGTACAGCCGAAGGTGTTGCGCGCGCCGTTGAGTATTTTGTATCGGATGCTGTATCGCAAGGTACGCAATACTTATGGGATTGAGTTGCCTTATACGACGCAGTTGGGTCGTCGGGTGATTTTCGAGCATCAACACGGTATTGTGATTCATGGTTATTGTACGATTGGGGATGATTGCATTGTGCGTCAGGGGGTCACGATTGGGAATCGTTATATTGACCGACCGTTGGAAGCACCGAAGTTTGGCGATCGCGTTAATATTGGAGCGGGCGCTAAGATTTTGGGGGCGATCGCCATTGGTGCAGATGCCAATATTGGTGCTAATGCGGTGGTGTTGCACGATGTTCCCCCTGGCGGGACAGTGGTCGGTATTCCGGCGAAGTTACTGCGCTCTCAAGCCGCTTCCGATACGCCTTAGTGGGGTTTTTGGGCTGTAGCCTGGTTCTCAGGTGCTGAGGAACAAGTGGGTGGCGGCTTCGGGGTCGAGGGGACGAGAAATGGCAAACCCTTGGCCGTATTCGCAACCGAGGGAGCGGAGATAAGCCATTTGTTGGGGGGTTTCGATGCCTTCGGCGACAACGGCCATATTGAGACTGTGGGCTAAAGAAACGATCGCGTTGACGATGGCTTTGTTTTCTGGGGCTTCGTTGAGGCGCATGATGAAGGATTGGTCAATTTTTAAGACTTGGGCGGCCAAATGGTGTAAGTAGCTCAAAGACGAGTAACCCGTGCCAAAATCATCGATACTGATGGCAATGTGGCGTTTTTTGAGTTCTTGGATGGTTTGCGTGGCGAGGAGGGCGTTGTCCATCAAGGTGCTTTCGGTGACTTCGAGGTGTAAGTCCGTACCTTTGAGTTGGGTTTCTGCTAACACGCGGTCGATAAAATTGAGATTTTCCGATTGGGAAAAATGTCGGGCGGAAAAGTTGACGCTAATGCGGAGCGATCGCATTTCAGTATAGAGCGATCGCCATTCTTGTAGTTGGTGACAAGCTTGACGTAACATCAAGCGATCGATTTCCAGAATTAAGCCTGTTTCTTCGGCAAAGGGGATAAATTCATTGGGAGAAATCCAGCCTCTTTGGGGATGCAGCCAACGCACTAAGGTTTCAAATTCGCAAATTTTCCCGGTTTCTAAGCTGATAATCGGCTGATAATACGCCCGCAGTTCTTTTTTCTCTAGGGCAATGCGGAGATCGGTTTCTAGTTGTAAGTTTTGAAATGCCCGGTAGTACATATCGCGGGTGAACACTTGATAGTTGCCTTTACCGAGAGCTTTGGCACGATACATGGCGGTATCGGCATCCCGCAGTAAGTGTTCGGGCTGTTCGTACTCTTCACTGCCAAAAACAATCCCAATACTGGCATTAATAAAAACTTGATGTTGCTCGATGTGAAAAGGAGCAGCCATTTCTTGTTGAATATTTTGAGCAACGGCGATCGCTGCTTCGACTTGGGTGATACCTTCGACGAGGAGGGCAAATTCGTCTCCCCCAAAACGAGATAAAGTATCGACGGGATGCAAACAGCTTTCGAGACGGCGAGCCACCGCAATCAACAGTTGATCCCCAGCGAGATGGCCTAGGGAATCATTAACCATTTTGAAGCGATCGCAATCCAAAAACAAAACCGCATACTGACCGTTCTTTTGTTGACGAGAGCGCTGTAAGGTTTGGGTCAAACGCTTCATAAACCAAGTCCGATTGGGCAAGTCGGTTAAGGCATCGTGCAAAGCGAGATGGAGCAGTTGTTCTTGGGCTTGTTGGCGTTGCGCGATTTCGCGTTCGAGTTGAGCGGTGCGCTGTCGTACCCGTTGTTCGAGTTGACTGTTGAGATTTTGAATTTCGGCTTTGGCTGTTTGTAAGTCGAGTTGATTGGTGATGCGAGCGATGATTTCTTCGACGTAGAAGGGTTTGCTGATGTAGTCTACACCGCCAACACCAAAGGCTTTGACTTTATCCACGGCTTCGTCGAGAGCGCTTAAGAAGATAATGGGAATATCGCGGGTTTTGGGGTTGGCTTTCAGACATTCACAAACTTCGTAGCCATCCATTTCGGGCATTTTGATGTCGAGTAAAATCAAGTCCGGGCAGGCAGCTTGAGCTACGGTGAGCGCCATTTTACCGTTAATGGCACTCCGTACCTTGTAACCTCGTTCGGTCAAAATGGTAGAAACAAAGCGTAGGTTATTGGGTAAATCGTCAACAACTAAAATGTCACCTTTTGACATAACTTATTCCAGGATAAAAGTTCTCTCCTCGACAACGAGATTGGACGGGAGGGGCGATCGCGACAGGGAATAACAGACCTAATTTTAGATACTTTAATGTTAGATTACCAAGGGTTGGGTCAGTTCCATTATGCGATCGCAGCGAAAATTGTGAGTGAGTTCGCTGAGGACTTGTCTGAGGGTTGTTAAGGAACTGGGAATTTCTGTGATTAAGCGGTCGAGCCATTCTGAGTCTGCCACCATCGCAGCTTTGTGCAGTTGAGCAATCCAAGTGGGATCGAGACTCGAAAGTTGAGCTTGGATATCTTGCCATTGCCAAGTCTGAGGAACGTTAGCAACGGTATCCGGTTCTATTTCGTTATAAATATAGCGAACGCCGAGATATTGCGTCATTTTGCCTAAAATAGTTTCTTCGCGCCAAGGTTTGCGGGCAAAGTCATCGCAACCCGCCCCCAAAACCGCAGTTTTTTCTTCTTCAAAAGCACTGGCTGTCAAAGCAATAATCGTAGTGTCTTGACCTTGGAGATGAGATTTAATGCGCTTGGTGGCTTCGTAACCGTCCATGACAGGCATTCTCATATCCATCCAGATTAAGTGGGGTTGCCAGGCTTCCCACACCGCGATCGCCTCAACCCCATTATCAGCTTCGCGCACATTGAAACCCAAACTCTTGAGAAACTGTACTAATAAATGGCGACTTTCCCAACGGTCTTCGACGACGAGAATGCGATAATCTGTACGTTCGGGGGCGATCGCGATCGCTTGTCGTGCCGTAGTAAGGGGCTGGCTCGGACTTTCTGGGGCAAGTTCGACGGCAATTTCAAAGGTAAACGTCGTCCCTTGACCAACCTGACTTTCAAGCCAAATCTCACCCCCCATCAGTTGCACAAAATGACGACTAATGGTTAAACCCAAACCCGTTCCCGATTCCGCATTCCGTCCGGTACGAGTTTGCACAAAAGGTTTAAAGAGTAACTCTTGTTCGGCAGGAGCAATCCCCAAACCCGTATCTTGTACCTGAAACTGCAAGCCGCAGCCTTGATGGGTTTGACTGGGGGCAGTAACCACACTTAAACTCACAAAACCCGCTTGGGTGAATTTAATCCCGTTACTCAGTAGGTTAATCAGGACTTGCCGCAACTTGCCTTCATCGCCGTAGAGATAACGCGGTAGGGTGGGGGGGTAATCGAGATTGAGTTCAATGCCTTTGGCCGCAGCTTTAAGTTGCATCATCGCTGTCACATTGTCAAGCAGATAAAACAAATCGAAGGCATTGAGGTTGAGTTGGGTTTGTCCGGCTTCAATCTTAGACATATCGAGGATGTCGTCGATCAAACTGAGTAGATGTTCGCCGCTACTATTGATAATCTGGAGATATTCTCGTTGTTCGTCATTGAGAGAAGCATCGCGACTCAGGATTTGACTAAAGCCGAGAATGGCGTTGAGAGGGGTGCGTAATTCGTGGCTCATGTTGGCCAGAAATTGACTTTTCACCCGATTGGCTTCCTCGGCTTGTTGTTTGGCTTGAGCCAGTTGTTCGTTTTGTTGACTGAGAGAAGCGCTGGCGTGTTTTTCTTGTTCGAGGAGACGGGCTTGAGCGAGGGCAATTCCCACTTGAGCAGCGACAGCTTCGATCAGTTCGATTTCGTCCTCAGTCCAGATGCGGGGGCGATCGCATTGTTGCAGGGCGATCGCGCCGTTGGGTTCGTTTTGATAAGATGTCCGAATCAGCAACAAAGATTTAATGCCGTACTGCTGACACAAGGGTTGCCAAACCACTAATCCAGGTTCGCTGTCTACATCTCGAACCACAAAGGCGCGATCTTGGGTCAAGACAGTTTGCAAAGACTGACTTTCATTCACTCGGATATCGAGTTCCTGCATGGAGGTTTGACCCGATTCAAGATACTCGCTCACCAGAGGGAGGTGGGGCTTGGGTAAGGCTTCGTAACTGTGAATGGTACAACGACTCACTCTGAACATTTGACCGACTTGAATGGCAGTAGTCCGAAAAATCCTTTCGCTGTCGAGACTGCTGCGAATCTGTTGGGTAATGGTATCGAGGAGTAAGGTGCGTTGAAACTGACGATTGAGGGTTTCTTCAGCGAGTTTGCGATCGCTAATATCCTCAATCACGCCGATTAAACCCAAGGGCTGATTCTGGTTGTCCAAGATGGGAATCTTGCTAACATCGAGCCAAGTGGGTTGAGTTGAGCGAGAACGTCTTTTAATCTCGATATAATGCAGCAACGGTTGACCGGATTCGAGAACCTCTTGGTCTTGGCGGCGGTATAAAACAGCATCATCGGGATTGTGCAGCAAATCTTCGTCGGTTTTGCCAATAATCTCGTCAGGATTGCCCAATCCGATAGATTTTGCCCAATTACTATTACAGCCTTGAAAAACAGAATGGGTATCTTTCCAAAAAACTTGTTGGGGAATATTATCCAAAATCAAGCGTAAATATTGCTCTTTTTCTCGCAATGTCGCTTCAGCTTGTTGGCGAGCCGTGACATCCGTTCCTACGGAGAGAATTTCAACTAAATTGCCTTTTTCGTCATAAATTGGTCGATTTGACCAAGCAATCCAGAGAATTTGACCGTAGGAGGTGCGATGTTCGTTTTCGTATTGACTGTAGTTTTCGGGATGCTGGCACAAATCGGTTAACCGAGCAGCTAAATCCTCCCCAGCTTGACTAATCGGGGTTAAGATTGTGCCGACCAGGGGTTGACCGAGCAAAGATTCGCGTTCGTAGCCCAATAACTGTCGCCCGTAATCGTTGATAAATTGAATTTCGCCTTGGGTGTTCCAGCGCAAAATAATACAGTTAGCCGTCTCGACTAAGTTGCGATATTGAGCCATACTCGTTTGTAGGGCTTCGCGAGCTAACTGTCTTTCGAGTTCGGCGGCAGCGCGAGCCGCAAAAATACGCAGAATAGAGTTTTTGTACAGATCGTCGGCCATGGGGGCTGTGTCGAGAATCGCAATATGACCGATCGCGTCTCCAGCTTTGTTGAAAAGGGGAATACCAAGATAACTTTGTACCTCAAGTTGGGCTAAGTCGCAGTCTTGAGGAAAGCACTCTTGAACGCGGTCAATATAAAAACGCTCTTTGCCTTTGAGGACTTGTTCGCAGGGAGTATTCTCAATCGAGTATCGTTGTTCGGGTAGCCAGTTTTTGCTCGCCCAAAATGCTAGGGTTTTGATTTGGGTGTGGGTGGGGTCGGCCCAACGGGTGACTAGGGCATAACGAACGTTTAAGACTTTGGCTAGATAGTAAACGCAACTATGAAAGAAGTCTTCTCCGGTTTGCGAACCCGTGCCTCGAACGACGAGTTGTAGGGCTTCTTCTTGTTGTTTGCGATCGGTGATATTGCGACTCACCCAGGTAACGGTATGGTCTGAGGTGGGGGAAATTGTAGCGGTAAACCAGATTTTTTGCTGGGTTTCGGGAATGGTAAGGCAGTATTCAAAGTCTACGACGGTTTGGGTGGCGAGGGCGGTGTTGATTTGAGCGGTAAAAACGGGGGCGGTGGTATCGTTGAAAAATTGCTCGATGGTCAAACCGATGATGTCGATGGGGGGGGCGTAGAAATCGGCGGCTTGGGTGGGGGCAATTTGAATTTCGCTTAGCTCGGCATCAAGGAGTAGTACGATGTCGGTCATGGCTTCAAAGAAATTACGGATTTCTTGTTCGGAGGATTGCAGTTTTTGTTGCAGTAAGTCGTTTTCGGGGGCGTTGAGGGCGGTAGCTAGGGCGTTGAGGAAGTCTTGGGGGGCGATCGCGTTCAGGGAGTGAGAGGGGCGATCTACGACGATGATAGGGCGTTCTGGGGCTTGCTGGCAGAGGATGGTCTGCAAGGTGGTAATGGGGGTGTCTGGGGCGTAGAGGGG
>JAWQFT010000092.1:0-21045 GCA_035968055.1 Jaaginema sp. PMC 1080.18
TTTCGCTGCTCGATATTGCCAATATTACCAGAAAAATACAAAGCCGTCCTTAAAGCGCCGAGACCCCGCGCCGCCGTAAGGCGCAAGGGAATGCTCGGCAAGACAGGACGGGGTTTCAGACCCAGGAGGTTTTGATGAAGCTGCGATAGGGCTGCCAAAATAGTACGAGCAATCGTCGCCTCTCCAGCTAACTTAGCCGCCAGAGGATCGATAAATAAAGCATCGTCTCGCTGTAACTCACAAGCTCGAACCGCTGCGCAATTTTAAGATTCCTTGTTTGAATGAGGTATTTCGCTCAGGACTCTACGATTCAGTTTCCCCTGACGAATGCTCAGATACACAGTCAAACTGAGGATAATACAAAGAAACAAAATGCTGGTATCGACGGTACCAAATCCTAATCCACCGTATTTGGGTGATTGGGAGAGCAGGTCTCCGGTTGAAGCGCCTAGGGGGCGAGTCAGGATGTAAGCTAACCAAAATGCTAATGTCCTGTTCATACGGAACCAGTAATAGCCTGCGGCGATCGCACCGATCGTGGCGGCAAAAATCACCAGAGATTGCGCGTAGCCCAGACCAGTCCCCTCCGCTAGCAAATCTCCGGTGGCGGTGCCCAGGGCAAAGGTGAGCAAAATTGCAAGCCAGTAGTAGGCTTCCCGTTTCGGAGTGTTGATAGAGTGCATCGCCAGGGTTCGTTCGTTCACCCACCAAACGGCAAACACAACTACTAGACCAATGCTGAACACAATAGTCGTCGTTACCAAGCTGACACCGAATTCATCTACTAGACGATCGGTAATCAGGGTACCCACGATGCTGATTAATACGACCACCAGCCAGTAGTTTGCTGGGACATAGCGTCTTAATCGAAACTGATTAGCTAGGGCGAGCAGTAGTAGAGCGCTCATGATATAGGAGGTAATGGCTAACCCCAAATTCAACGTAAAAGAAAGATAGTCAGCAGCGGTTTCGCCTACGGTCGTAGCCAAGACTTTGATAATCCAGAAAACGGCAGTAACTTCTGGAACGCGGTTTAAGGCCGGTCTAGCGGTGATAGAATTCATGCAGGTTCTCTCCTGTGGAGATGAATGGCAGAGTGGTAATTCAACGGGCCGGAAAGAAACTTTTGGAAATAGCGCCCTTTCCACGCGGTTTAATTTTAGGGAGCGATCGTCAAGAAATAGGCAAGATGACCCTATACCAATGAAATCCCCTATGAAGACCCTGAAAGCCTGGGTGCGACAGCTTAAAACCGAAATTTCTGCGCTTTACCTGGCGGCTAGAGACCCCCGCTTGTCCTGGCCGGTCAAGCTTTTGGCGATTTGCATTGTCGGTTATGCGTTGAGTCCTATCGATCTGATCCCGGATTTCATCCCTGTTCTGGGCTACCTGGATGATCTGATTCTGCTGCCAATCGGCATCTGGCTGCTATTGAAACTGATGCCGCCAACCCTCATGGCAGAGTATCGTAGCAAAGCCCAAGCCACAGACCATCGCTTACTACCCAAAACCAGAGCAGTAGCCTTTGTTATCGTCGGTATTTGGTTTGGACTGGGAGTTGCGATCGCAGTCTTGATTAGCCAATCCCTCTAAACCTGTTGCATCTGATGCTTTGGCATCAATGAATTCAACATTCCCATGAGTCTTGACGATTCCTTGACGATCGTAACTTACGGTAAAGATATCTTCTTTGGAATCATCTTGAAAGCAACACCTTTCTAATCTATAACCCTATGAACAAAGTTGCAGAAGTTACCCTCTACTTTTGGATTATGAAGATCCTGGCGACGACCCTAGGGGAAACGGCTGGAGACTTCATCTCTATGTCGCTGGGACTAGGCTATTACGTTGGCTTTGCCATCACCTTTTCGATTTTGACCGTTATCCTATTTTTTCAAATTAAGGCTAATCGTTATCGTCCAGTTCTCTACTGGATGGCGATTATTGCAACCACCACGGCGGGTACGGAAGTTTCAGACCTAATGGATCGCTCTCTGGGATTGGGCTATGCAGCAGGGTCTTTACTGTTAGTGACTTGTTTGCTTACAGTTCTGAGCTTTTGGTATTATCGCGATCGTGACCTGAGCTATTACCCGATCGTCAAAAAAGATGAAGAATCCCTGTACTGGTTGGCTATTGTCTTTTCCAATAGTTTAGGCACCGCTTTTGGCGACTTTCTGATTGACAATGTGGGGCTGAGCTATATACAGGGAGCACTGGTTACAGCCAGTGTGATTGGATTAGTTATTGCTTTGCACTACTTGACACGAATCAACGATATTCTTCTCTTTTGGGTCGCATTCATTTTTACCCGTCCGTTTGGAGCAACCTTTGGAGACTTTCTAACCAAGCCCATTCAAAATGGCGGGCTAAATTTACCACGAGGCTCGGCATCATTTATTACGTTGGTATTTATGATGGCTGTTTTGTATTTCTCAATCGAGAATGGCAGAAAAAGTCGGCGACTCAAAAATTCATCGCAGGACTAAGGAGATAAGGAGAACTGTACCTCAAAACTACTGCCCTGTTGTAGTTGACTGCTAACGGTAATAGTTCCGCCATGCTGCTGCACGATCGCCTGGGTAATTGCTAAACCCAACCCCGATCCTCCTTGGTCATGGCTGCGGGCGACATCAGCGCGCCAAAATCGTTCAAACACCTGGGTCAGGTGATCTGGAGCAATGCCAATTCCAGTATCCTGCACCATGATGTGAATCTGGTGATTATCCGCCTGAGCGCTGAGGGATACTTGTCCGCCTGCGGGGGTATATTGCAGCGCATTTTGAATCAGGTTGGTCAGGGCACGGGTCAATTGATCGCTGTCCCCCCATAGGTAAAGGTCAGGCTCAATTGCAGCAGTGAGGGCTATTTCAAGGGTCTGTGCCTGGGGTTGATAGAGAGCCACTAAATGCGTTAGCAGGGCCGAAAGGTTGACAGATGCTTGGACAGGGGTGTGCTGGCGATCGCGGCGAGCTAACATCAGCAAATCTTCTGTCAGTTGAGTCATCTGGCAAGTAGCACTCTTAATAGCGTCAAATGCTTCATGGTCTTCTTCCCGCATTCCCTCCGGATACTTTAAAGCCACCTCCACATTGCTGGAGATGGCCATCAACGGACTGCGTAACTCGTGGGAGGCATCTGCTGTAAACTGCTTTAATCGCTGAAAGCTAGACTCGATTGGCTCCATTGCCTGACGGGTCATCCAGAGGATGCCGACCCCGCTCACTCCCAGCCCCACCAGCACCCCGATACCCAAGCCCCAATCCAGTCGAGTCAGAGTATCACTGAGTAGTTCCAAGGACTGGCTCACCCGCAAGTACCCCACCTGCTGACCCGTATCGCTGTTGACAATGGGAAGCGTAATCGCATAAATTGCGGGTTTACTATCCTGCACTTGCACCGTAGCATCAGGAGCAAGGGGCGCAGATAGCACCATTTCCCCCTGTTGCTCCACCAAATTGCCCAGTAAGTCAAACCACTGCAACGCCTGCTGCTGCCGTCGCAGGTCAGCCACATTCAGGTCATCTTCAACGTCAAACCGGGTACCTTCCACTTCAACCATAGCGGCAGCACCCTCCCCCAGAGTAGTCAGACGAGCCGTTAACTGTTGCTGTAAACTGCGCCAGAATACCAGGCGCACCGCCCCGGCAAAGCTGCTCAACACTAGGGCAAACACAATGAGATTCGAAATTAGTAGACGGGTACGGATGAAGCGAAACATGACTATTCCAGACGATATCCCATACCGTACACATTTTTAATTAAAACGGTTTCACACCTTGCCGCTTTCAGCTTTTGGCGCAGATTAGTGATGTGAGTCTTAATGGTACCTTCTCCGGAACTCCGATCGTATTCCCAGAGTTTATCCAGTAGGACGGAACGACTGACCACATACCCCGGATGGCGCAGAAGGTACTCTAAAATAACGTACTCTTTTGGTGTCAGAGAAAGCAGCACAGTCCGAAACGTAACAGTTTGGGTTGCTGGATCGAGCGTGAGTTCGCCATACTCCAGGCAGGGTGGAATGGGGTCTCGGCTGCGACGAGCCAAAGCACGAATACGGGCAGCAAGTTCTTCCAGGGTGAAGGGTTTGATCAGATAGTCATCTGCTCCGGCATCCAAACCCAGCACCTTGTCTTGAGTCGTGTCTTTAGCCGTCAGCATCAAAATCAAAGCTGGAGAGTTGGCATGGCGCAGTCGTTGACAAAGGGTAATGCCATCCAGCTTGGGTAGCATCAAATCTAGCAGAATTAAATCGAAGTCACCACCATTGGCGTAGTCCCATCCTTCTAGTCCATCTTGAGCCACTTCAACCACATGCTTCTGATGGCGCAAATCTTTAGCCAGGGGGCTAGCAATCCGATGGTCATCTTCCACGATCAAGATTTTCATGTCAAGACATAATAAAGCTGCAATCTTAATTTCCTTGGGAGTAGGTTTGTTTTACTGAGGGAACAACGTCAGAATATTGCCGCGAAAAGAGGATTCGGTACAGGTTGCCCCATCTTGGCAAAGAAGATTCGCTTCAAAGGTGCGATCGCCAATCCACTGGAAGCTGCTTAAATCAGCCGTTGTCTCTGTGTACTCAAACATCTTAGATTCCCCTGTTTGTAAATCGAGTGCCACAAACCAGGTCACACTTTCCATCGATTCGGCAAACAGGGCATATCGTTCATCATCCGTCCACTGTACCCAATTGAGTCCGCCGTATTTGGCAATATCGATCTTTTGGGCTGTTTCTGCCTGACGAGCGACTAGATAAACCGACCAGCAAAGTCCCGTTTCATTAGTCGTGCCTTCACAGGCTTTCACAATATTAAATCGACCTGATGGAGACGGGTCAGAAATAATCAGCCGTTGAGCATAGGTAATGTCGCCATTATTCGCATAGCTCACTGGAATTTCTGTCAGTAGCACCCGATCTTGATACAACAGCTTGCCGTCAGGGCTGAACGTCAAACCCTGCACCGATTCACCCGGCAAAATCTCGGCCCAGTTCTGAACTCCTGCCATCTGGGGGAGGGCTGGGTCATCTGCTGTTGGTGTAGATGCTGTAACTTCAGGGCTGGGTGAAGTGGTGTCAGGCTGCGATCGCGTACTTTGGGCAGTACATCCAGCGATCGTGCTACTCATCAGCCAACACCCAACTATACAAGCAACAAATTGTCTTTTGCTGCAATTAAATTTCATCTGAGTTTTCTCAACCCTTTAGAGTAAGTCAATGCGGCTATCGTGAATCCAGCAGTTGCGATCTGGATTGTGAAACCAGGATTCGCCTTTGCTATCCACCTGACGGCGATCGATATCAATAAAGGAATTGCCTGAAAAACGACTTGTCACTCTCCCCCAGGGCGTAACGCGACAGTTTGACTGCTCTCGCGCACTACCTGCAATTTTTCCTATCCGAGGAAAGACATCAGCATTGTCGGGCAAATTGTCGCGTTCGTGGTAGATGTTGTCTTGCTGAGCCGCGATTGGCAGTTGCAGGGCGATCGCCATACTGACAGCGCTGCTAACCCAAAATAATGGTTTCAGGGAGGATATAAATATTTTTTGCATGATTAATCTATGTCACTCAAAGTTACTCAGGAGGCGAGTTTGGTAGCCTCAGTAGAGATGATTGCGAGTAGGACTTCAAGTTGGAAGTTAAGGTTTCCGGTTTAGCGAATAATTTGAATTGCCTCCCATTCCCCTTGCAAAGTAAATGCCGCCCAATAGAAAGGTTCTGTCCATTGAGTTTCCCTTTGCATCTCTAATTGTGCTGCTCGCAACGCTTCTGGGGGTGAAAGTCCTTCTTGCCACAGAAGCCGATAAAAACGGGTCATCATTTCTGCTGTTGCGGCATCATCCACATTCCACAAGCTGACTAAGACCCTCGGCGTACCTGCGTACATAAAGCCTCTGGTTAACCCTATCAACCCTTCTCCCCGTACTTCTTGCCCCAGTCCGGTTTTGCAGG
The DNA here is from genome assembly GCA_035968055.1 of Jaaginema sp. PMC 1080.18. GTDB lineage: Bacteria > Cyanobacteriota > Cyanobacteriia > Cyanobacteriales > Spirulinaceae > Jaaginema. The sequence continues at coordinate 5,960 of JAWQFT010000092.1, forward strand.
CGCTGAGTACCACTAAGTCGGCAGCTAAATCTAAGTTATAGATGTCGTGGAGGCGCAGAAAGCCGTTGCGGGGATTGCCTTGTGCGTCGGTCAAAGACAGCACTAATCCCGACAGTTCCGGGTTGACGCTATTGAGGATGCCGTGGGTGGCAAAGTGGAGAACGCGATACCGATCTAATTGAGAATCGGTAACAAAGGCATGGTTAGCGGCAAAATCAAAGACTTGAAGGCGCTGAGATTCGGGGACGTGGGAGGCGATCGCGTCGGCTTCGAGACGAGTTCCGGGAAGGCGTTGCAGGGACAGCCTGGCATCTCCTATAGCACGGGGGAGTAAGGAGACGGGTTGAGATTCTACTGAAGGACGATTACTCTGCACTCGCGGGTCATCTGGACTAAAAACGGGATCGGCGATCGTGAGGAGTTGCTGAGGGGCTTTTGGGCGTTGGGCAAAATCTTGACGCAGAATGTTGAGGGTTGATAGGGAGGGAAGATGGACGAGTTCGTAAGCTTCTATTAAGCGGCTAGAAGTATCGCTTTCAGTAGGATTGGGAAGGGCGCTGAAGGGGATGTAGTGCAATGCTCCATCGGCAACGATAACCAGGCGCTTTTTCTGGGAATAATCTCTGAGGGGTTGGAGAATGAGAGCATTTAATTCTTGTGCAGTAGCTATTTCCTCTTGGCGTTGAGGACGAGGAAGAGCGTTATCGCTATGGAATTGTCTGGCTTTTTGTTCGATTTCTGAGCGAGAGGGGAGAATGTAACTCCTGAAGCTGTCTTTGGTAATGGCCCAGAGATAGCTGCGTTCCTCCCCCAGAGCGTACTGCAAAACTAAGGTATCGTCATCGAGAATCTGTTGCTGAATTTGGGCGAGGGTGACGGGTTGGGGTTGAGTTAGGGCAGCGTAGCTGGGACTGGTTTCCCGTATTTTCGTCTGTAGGGCTTGGTATTGGGTAAGGAGGTACTGGCGTTCCTGTTGCAGGTTAACGACCTGTTCTCGCGTAAATTCTTCTTGATACAGAGCCACTTCCCGTTGCTCAAGGGCATCTAATTGATTCTGCAAGCGACGTTCTTGAAGCACTAAATCGGGGTCAACTCCTTTGCGGATATCGGTGTTGGCTTCAGCGAGGAGTTCCAATAAGCTTCTGGCGCGGGAACGTTCGTTGACATTCAGGGCTTTTGCGTCGTAACCTTTCGTGGGGTCTTGTTGGTGCAATTCCATCAACAAGTCAATATAGAATTCGTAGTATTCCTGTTTGGAGGCGAAAAAGGTTTGTCGTTCTTCGGGGGAGTCTTTTTTGATGCGGATAGTTTCGATGAGGGCGATCGCTTCCTCGATTCGAGTTAAGGCCATGTCTAAGTTACCACGTTTACGTTCGACTACAGCAATGCCAAATAGCGCCTCGGCTTCGGCTTCTTGACTGGGGTTGGCGTTATGTAACGTCAGAGATTTCTTGAAAGCTGCCAACGCTCGATCTAAATCGCCTAAATCTGAGTAAACTTTGCCCAATTGAACATAAAGAAAAGCATCTGAACCTTCTGCTAATACTTGGTTAAATATTGTGAGAGCTTGGTTTAAATTTCCTAGTTTGTAGTGAAGCTGCCCCATTTTTTGAAGATGCCAATATAACCTGGTTTTTATGCCATTTTCTTGCAGAACTTCTACAGCTTTACCCCGAAACTCTAAAGCTTTTCTTAGGTCTTGCAACTGCTCGTAAAAAACACTTATCTTTTCTAGCATCTTCACTTCTCCCCAGACTTCTCCGCTATCTCGATAAATTTGTAACGCTCGTTGATAAGAAGCCAAGGCTTTTTCTACATCCCCCAACTCTTGATAAACTTCTCCAAGTCTCAACAAAACATCGACTTCTTTTTGAGGATTGTTGATTTTTCGACTGAGGGTTAACGCTTGATTGTAAAAATCAAAAGCTTGGGGATAGTTTCCCGAACGAAAATAGATAGCAGCTATCCCACTTAAAGCCTCAATCTCTCCTTCAGGAAAATCACGTTCTCGCTCCACCGTCAGCGCTCGATTCAAAAAGTCTAATGCTTGCTCTACATCTCCCAATTCTAAATAGTCTTCTCCGATACGCCTCAAGCCCGTAATTTGTTCTTTTTTCCCAATATTTTGATAATGTTGTCGATAGGTATTAAACGCGGCTAAGGCATTTTCTGTATCTCCCACTTGATAGCAGACTTTCCCAATCTCTCGAAAAACTTCAGCCAGTTGCATCTGTTGAGAACGCAGAAATTCTTGAGCCGAACTGACAGCGCGATCGCAAAATTCTCTCGCTTTGTCTGGTTTCCCTAAATAAGCATAAATTCGACTGGTGCGGAGGAAAATATCTAAGGTACTTTCTACTATATCCGGTGCATCCTGTTCTCGATCGTAAAGTTCTAAAGCTTGTTCGTAAGACTCTAAAGCTTTCGCCAAATTCCCTAAAGCTGTGTAAGCAATTCCTATCCGATAAAGTGTCCGGGCTTCTCCAGAAGCATCGTTATTATTTTGATAAACTTGTCGTGCTTGAGAAAATAGAATATTCGCTTGTTCTACCTTATCTAGCTCGTAATATATTTCAGCAGTTCGGATTAGGTAAAGCATTTCTTTGTGATAGTCTCCTAACTGTTGATAAAGAGACGTTGCTCGCTGGTAAAACTCTACTGCGATCGCCGGTTCTTCTAATTTGATATAGTCGTCACCAATGTCAACTAAACTGCTGGCTTCCTTCTCGACATCTCCTGCTTTCTGATAAACCCTTGCTGCTTGCTCAAAAACCTCTAAAGCCGTTTCGCGATCGCCCAATTCGTAATAAAGTCTTCCCATCTTTCTCAGATCATTGACTTCCTGCCAATTATCTGCCAATTCTCGGTCAATCAAAACCCTGCGATTATAAAACTCTATAGCCTTTTCTTTTTCATCCAACTTTTCTTCATAAACCCAAGCAATTCTAGAAAGAATCCCCGCTTCTTCAGTCCGATTACCCACTTCCTGATAGAGACTTAATGCTTGGTTGAAAAGATTTAATGCTCGGTCAAAATCGCCAAACGGATTTATATATACGAATGCAATCTTCTCTAAAATTTCCGCCTCTCCTTCGCGATCGCCAGCCTTCTGATAAACTTGAACGGCCTGTTCTAAAAATGTCAGCATTTCTGCTTGGCGTTCTGCATATCCATAGCGTTCAGCGATAGCAATTAGAAAGGTGGCTTCCCCTTGCAAATCATCAACAGTACGATAAAATTCTCGTATTTTTTGATAAAATTCAAGCTCTTTTTCTGTTTCATCTAACTCACCGTAAATTATACCTAATCTGGCTAAAACCAGTGGCTGACGATATTGATAATCTAAAGCTTTTTCTGTGTCTCCTAACTGAGTATAAAAATCGCTTGTTGCCTCCAAAATTTTTAGCTCTTGAGCATACATTTCTAAAGCCTTGGAGCGCTCTTTTAACAAATAATAACGATCGCCTAACTTACCCAAGATTTCACTTTGTTTGCCAACATCTCCTACATCTTCATAAATCGCTAAAGCTTGTTGGTAAATGGTTAATTCCTTGGGATAATTATCCGATATAAAATGAAGATAGCCCAAATCCTCTAAGATGAGCGCTTTGCCATACATATCGCCAATTTCTTCAGAGAGACGCAAAGCTTGCTCGTGAAACTTCAATGCTTTCTCTCGATTATCGCTCCACCAATAACGCACTACACTATTTAAAAGCAGCGCTTCCTGTTTCTTTGCCCAGTTTGCATCTTCTTCAGAGGACGCAGCAATGTCTTGATAAATTGCCCTAGCGCGATCGAAAAACTTAAATCCATCTCGATCGTCCAGCTTCTCATAAAGGTAGAATTTGCTTAAATTGCTTAGAACAATCGCTTCTCCTTTCTTGTCTCCAATGTCTTGATAAATCTCTAAAGCTTGCTGGAATAAACTAAGATCAGTTTCAGATTCTCCTAATTGGTTAAGTAACCTAGCTTGACTCTGTTGCGAAGTAAAAGTTGCTGTTTCAGGAGACTGATTTAAATCTTGATAAATTGCCAAGGCTTGTTGATAAAATTTAGTTGCTTTTTCTCTTTCGCTGTAACTTTCTTTGATTAAAACATCCTCTCGACGAGGACGAATAGAAGACAGATTGGAATAAAGGCGTTGTTCTCCTTTCCAGCGCTCCGCATCAGTGTGGTAAATGCTTCCCAGTTGACCTAAAATTAAAGCTTCTGATTCGCGATCGCCTTGCTGTCGAACCAAAGCTAAAGCATCACTATATCGCTCCCGCGCTGGCATAGTTGCGTCCAAACTGTGGTAAGCTTCACCCAGTCTAATTAACGTAGCCGCTTCCTGTTCTACATTACCCTCACGCTGCCAAATTAACCGAGCTTCTTCCCATTTCGCGATCGCCTGTAATCGAGCAGCCATCCTCTGCTGCTGGCTCAACTGTTCCCCTTCCTCTACTAACTCTTGAGCCGAAGTTGGAGTCACATTTTGAGCGAGAACCTTCTTCAGATTCGCCTTCTGGCTAGTCTGATTTTTCGGCGCGATCGCAGAGACTTCCGTAGTAATTAGTAGAGTTAATAGCAGAGCCAATAGAGGATGAGTCATTTTATTTACTGCTTATCAATCAATAATGAGCCATCAATTTTTGATTTGAGACTGAATAAATTTTTGTGGTTTTGAATTCAAAGTAATATTCATAAAACGAACGAGTATTTCTGTTCCTGCGGCTTTTCCTCAACTTTTAGCTTATATGGCAGCTAATCCCAATTTTCCAAAGGATCGTCTTCTGCTAAATAATCGGTATTGCGGCGGCTATTTCTGGGGAATGTTGTGCCAAGACGTGCTTTTTTTCGCGGTTTGCGACCTAGGAAAAAAGGCAGAACTCCGCCTAAAAGTAGCCCTCCACCAAAGCACAAAGACAGCAAGACTCCCAAGGGAAACTCAATGGATTTAAACATCAAAAATTGAATAGCAACTCCAGTAAAGTTTTGTACCGAAACAACCGCGATCGCCACAGTCACAACTGCCACAATCCCAGAAGTCAAAAAGCTAGTAAATTTCCGAATCATGGGTTTTCTCAATTAAACAGTTTTCTGCCAAGCAATACATTTAGCTAACTCTTGCTGCATCGTATCAACATCAGCATGATAGCGTCGCCCATGACCGGGTAATACCCACTCAAAACGATAAGATTGTAACTTTTCCATCGACTGAATTAAGACTGGCCAAGAATACCAACAAGCTCGCCGGAAGGCAATTAATTGTTGTTTTTCCTCCGACCAAGCCAGATGATCGCCACTAAATAAAAAGCGATTTTGGTAAAGTAAAACTGTATGACCTTTGGTATGTCCGGGTACGGGAATAATTAAAAGATCGGGGGTTAACTCAAAATTATTAGAGCCAGATAACTTAACTTCTACATCCTGAGTTTGGGGCTTAATTTCGTCTTCGTGTAGAATGCGATCGCAACCAAAATGTTCGCGAAACTTCTGATGATCGGCGACATCATCTCGATGAGTTAAATACAACCAACGAATGCCTCCCATTTGTTCGATTTGTTGAACTAAAGGTGGCGTAAAACGGGGCGAATCAACTAAGATATTACCTTCTGGGTGCTGAATCAAATAACTGGCTGCCCCAAAAGAAGACTCTGCATGATAACCGCAATAATACACATTTTCAGCAATGAGTAAAGGAAAGCTTTTTTGAACTTCCTTAATATTTTGCGGTTTTTCTACCGTACCAATCGAAGCCGTAGGACAAGCCAACAAAGCCTGAAGCGATCGCGCTTTTTGTGCTAAAGTTTGGGGTTGAAAATACACCGCCGATTGTCCTGCTTCTCGTCGAAAAATCTCTGGGGCTACCCAGCGACAAGTATCGCAGTCAATACAACTGCTATCTACATAAACATTCCCCGGAATATTTTGCGATCGCCTAAGTTTCAACTGTGCCATTTATCAACTCTCCTTTCTTTTTAGCCTAAACGATCGCGTCAAAAGTTGTAGAACAGCAAGCACCAACAGATAGATGACACAATTAGCGGTTTTCGGTTATTAAACCAAAAATCCAGACGCGATCGCTTCCATGAAAAAAACAAAATCTTGCTCGACCAAGTTGCGTATCCTCGGAAAACGCCGCTTACGCCAAATCCACCGCCAAATCAACAAATACTGGAATCGCAGTAGCGGTGACTGGCGATGGCTTCAAGAAAAACCCCTGCCTGTAGCCGCCATTAACCGTCATTTGTGGCGGTCTTCCGTGCCTTCCTTTAGTTTTCACTTTTTGCTGGCTATGTCCAGTATCATCGCTACTCTGGGGCTGCTGGCCAACAATGTCGCCGTCATTATTGGTGCGATGATTATTGCCCCCCTCATTGGCCCTATTGTCGGGGTGGCTTACTCAATGGTAATCGGAAATCGGCGTTTGCTGCGGCGATCGCTCCTCACCCTGCTCACTGGCATCAGCCTCACCGTCTTTGTTTCCTTCTTCACCACTCACCTGGTCGGTTTGCGTAATCTTAACGCAGAAATCACCGCTAGGGCTAATCCTACCCTGATCGATCTGGGTGTAGCCCTTGCTGCTGGTGCTGCTGGGTCTTTTGCCACCTCTCGCCGTCGCATTGCCGATGCGTTACCCGGAGTCGCGATCGCCGTTGCCCTGGTTCCTCCGCTCAGTGTTGTTGGCATTGGAGTAGCCCTAGGCTTCGAGAGTATCGCCAGTCAATCTTTATTGCTGTTCCTCACGAACTTAACCGGAATTATCTTCAGTAGCAGCTTAGTCTTTCTACTGCAACGCTACGGCAATCTCGAACGAGCGCGTCAAGGCTTATTCGTCTCAACCTCTATCTTACTCATACTCGGTTTACCCTTGGGCTTTTCTCTTAACAAATTACTGCTTAAACAAAACGTTCATAGCAGCGTCAGCGTACTTATTCGTCGTCGCACCTTGACCTTTTCCGAAACCGATATTCGCTTTATCAATGTTAATCTCGAAGACGATATCCTCAATATTGAAATCGAAGTAGCCGCTCCAGCAAACTCTATTTCCGACAAGCAAGTAAGCTTAGTGCGCGATTTTATACAACAGCAACTCCAACGCCCCATTAATCTTACCGTGAGAGTTTTACCCGTAGAAGTAATAGAAACCGACTTCACTCTTGAATCATTCTGAATTACTGTGCCAAAAGACAACACCCCTCAAACCTTGGTTCATCATCTGCCATCGATTTGAGGGGATGTTCGGTTCAAAACTATGGGCATAAACCCACATTACTCGTTCCGGGGAAACCGTTACTCATCCAACCGTTTACCGGACTCAGCACCTGAACCCACTCGCGCTTGAGGCTGTCGCGGAAGGTTTTTGACGGGTCGATATTCAGCCGTTGATCGTAGCGCAGACTGCCGACTTTTTGGGAGTTAGTGCTGGGATTGGCGCGAACTACCATCCCTTCTGCTCCCCCATAGATGATGCGACGACAAACACTGTTTGGGGTATTGCCGTTGTTACCCGCATTGGCGCAGTTTTTGAGGTTCACAGTTTGCACAAATCCCGCTTGGTTAATCGCGGGAACACTGACGACAATCCAGCCATTGTTACCTTCCCCTCGCAGGACTACCTCTGTGTTCGCTTCTAGGGAAACAACGGGATTGGCTGCTGCGGGACTGCTGTAGAGAGAAACGCGACGATTAACCGCACGACATTGCCCGATAATACTGTTTTGAGCGATTTGGGTGTTGTCGGGAAGAATTTGCTGCGCGATCGCGTTACCCGGTACTGTAACACTCACAGCAACTCCTACCAAAGATAGTAAAGACATCAATCTGTACTTCATTAATTCAGCAAGCTCCTTTTTTTGATTTAGGTTAATACAATGGATTGAGATCGCGGCAAATCGCCATAAACGCTTCTATATAGCATTCGACCGACGAAATCGATCCAATCTGAGTCACATCGCAAGTTTTTGACTTCCTCTATTCTTCATCTCCAAATCATCAACTCAAAATTTCGGATATTACTTACAAACAAACTCCTAAATTACTGGCTTCTCCCGGAAAACCGTTACTCATCCAACCTTCTATCGGAGCAGTCAGTTTCACCCATTCCCGTTCTCCAATGCGTCGAATTTGCCTGGGATCGATGGTTACCCTGTCATTGAAACTCAAACTCCCCACCCAGGTAGCATTGACATTCGGTGCGCTGCGAATTGCCACCCCTTCAGGATCGCGATAAATTACCCGACGACAGGAACTTGGAGTCTCGACAGCAGTAGGGGGGATGGGTTTGGAAATACCCGTTTGGGGAATGGGTTGGGGACTATCCATCCCAGGTGCATTGTTACAAAGTGCGAGATAGCGAGTTTCGACAAAACCGAGGTTATCGCTAGGAATGGCTCTGACGGCGATCCAACCGTCATTTTGGCCGTTTTCTTCGAGTAGGACTCTGGTATTCTCAGAAAGGGCTTGTACGGGGTTTTCACGCGATCGCGTTGTGTAGAGAAAGGCCGAATGATTCAAAACCCGACATTCCCCCATCATACTTTGCGCGAGGGTTGGGGGTTGGCTGAGTTGGGCGATCGCGTCTTGGCAAAGCGTTATACTCAAAACTGCACCCCATAGGGCAGCAAATTGGGTAGATTTATGGCTCATCATCATCACTCCTCAAAATTAAAAAAACGATGGGTTTAATCCCTGGAATTTTGTTAAGAAAATTAGCTAATTCTAAAGCTTGATTGCAATTTTACCCTTTGAACTTCAGTTTTCAAAAATCTGGTGATACGGTAAAAAACACCAATTTTGGACTTTTCTCGATTTATCTAATGTACAACCGCAATTCGCATCAAGATTTAATCAATGCAGCTTTAACGGCTGCTGTGAGTGCTGGGATTGTGACTTCTTTTGCCGTGAGTCAAGGTCAACATCCCCTCGTCGCGATCGCCATTACGGGTATTGCTACTGGGTTTGCGGTTTTATGTCGCGTTGCTGGTATTGCTTAGATTCATTTACCCCAGTCTGGGAGTAGGCTAGAATCGGCGCTTAAAATCTGGCTTATTTTAGTAGACAAAAGGGCAGTACATCATTAAACTGAAACCAAAAAGATCGCCCTTGGGCAGTTGTCACGCCGAACGGAAATAACTCATGGAAAGCACCGCCTCGAATTCGATTGGTTCTGCCCGAAAAATGCGGCTCGCCACGCCACAACGCTGTAAAATGTCTCATCGAGGGCGATCGCGATTTCGTTGGGTTTGGCAGGGCTTCTGGGGCGCTTTCGGGGCGATCGCGTTCCTGGGAACGGCTTACGGCCAGCAAATGGGAGATGCCGGGGCAGAAGTGACTCGTTTACAGATGCGCTTGCAGGTTCTCGGCTATTCTCAAGTTCAATCAACTGGAATATACGATATCGCTACCCAAAAAGCAGTCCGCGATTTTCAACTCAGTCATGGTCTAGCTGTTGATGGTATTGTAGGGTCGCAAACGCGATCGCTCTTGTTTCAAGAAGAGAATCCTAATTTAACTCCGATTGACAACTTCGATCTATTTCCTTCTGCTTCTGAAGAAACAGTGCTTTTCCCCGACAGCGCCATTCCTTTTGATAACGAGATCGAACCCGATTTTGTCCCGGTTGCGAATCCGAATACAGTTCCCTCGTTTCCTTTACAAGAAACTGTCGCTCCTCCCAATAATGCCAATAATGCGATCGCGCAAATTGATAATGACACATTTTGGAATCAGGGACTCTATGGGAGAAGTCGTCCTGTTTTAAAACAGAATTCTCAAAATAGTTTTTATGTTCGTGAATTACAACGTCTTTTACGAGATAGAGGATATTATTGGGTTGAAGTAGATGGTGTTTTTGGCGATCAAACGCTTAATGCAGTAAAACAATTTCAAGGGAGGGCTGGATTAGACCCTGATGGTGTAGTTGGATGGCAAACTTGGGGAGCATTACTGGGAAATGCAACCCCTTCTAGACCTAGTACAACCTCTTTTCCTAACCCCAATACATCGCAACAAAATAATCAACGCTATGTCGTGGTTGTACCGGGAGGTTTTGAAATACTTGATGATATGCGCCGTGAGGGAATCAATATTAGTTTTGATTCTGTCATGGAAAATCGACGCGGACGCTACATACAAGTGCAACGGTTTGAAAGTCGCGAACTGGCTGAAAGTCTTTCGTACTATATTCGTTCAGAAGGTTTTGATGCCAGAGTCATCTACGAATAAACAAAATCTCTCCCAATATTGTGTCATTGCCAACATCATTTGATAAAATTGCGGCATCAGACAAGCAACAGCAACCGCCAAACCGAATCCTTGAGTCAGTGTTATGGAAATCTTAGCCTATTCCCAACTTGCCCTTTCTTACGAGGAAGCCCAAGAGGGTTACGAAAACGCAGAGATACTAGAAATCCCTCAAATCAGTGTCAAAACCTTGTGGAAACGTACCCAGTGTTGTGCCTTAGCCTTGGGGACAGTTGCAGTGGGGATAGCTGGAACAACTAGCCAAGCTTTAGCATTACTCAAACAAGGCGATCGCGGTACAGAAGTTTCGCGGATACAACAGCGCTTACAAAACCTCGAATACTTCACCGAAGAACCCACCGGCTACTTTGGAGACGTGACGGAAAATGCCCTGAAACGCTTTCAACGCGATCGCGGTCTCAAACCCGACGGTGTTCTCGGCCCTGCAACCCAAGCTGCATTATTTGCAGGCGAAACAACCCCTCAAGATACCAATACTAACCCTAATAATACCAATGACTCGCCATTTAATAGTAGTGGTTTTTTGAGCGACGATACTGAATCTTCCACTCCCATCACCACCGCAGAAGCAACAACACCCGAAATCGAAATTGAAGAAGATGCCGTTGTCCCAGAGAAAACTGAAACGACAACAGCCACAACAGCTACAACCGATACAACAGCCACCGCCTCGATCCTCAAATTGCGCGATCGCGGCGATCGCGTCAAACAACTCCAAATGCGCCTAGAAGCGGCGGGTTTCTCCCCTGGAGAAGTTGATGGTATTTTCGGAGAACAAACCCGTGAAGCCGTCCTAGCCTTCCAGCGATCGCAAAACCTGACCGTAGATGGTATTGCCGGACGCGAAACCCTCTCAAACTTAGCTACAGAAGGCACAGCCTCAGAAACCGAATCCCAACGTCTCTATTCCGTCACCGTCAAAAGCAGCTAAAACTTACTGGTTGTTAGTTGTTGGTTGTTGGTTATTAGTTATTGGTGTCTTGCCGAGCTACCAGATTATGTAGTGGCGCGACACACTTTAAATGGTGGGTTACGGCGGATAGCTAGATTGCAGTCATAGCGGAAGTTTTAGCCGCCTAACCCACCCTACTGCCGTGACACAGCTAAAACGAGGCTATAAGTAGGGTGTCGTTAGCGCAGCGTAACGCACCGAAATACAAGCATTTTGGCGGGAATGACTATCGCACAACTTAAGGTGTGTCACGGCAGTAGCGTAACGCACCGAAATATATATCACACAAATTGTAAGTGTGTCGCGCCAGTATAAAAAGATAAGCGCCCTTACTTTACCCCCAAAGAACTCGGTAGAATCAAATTCAATAAAACCCCCACAATCCCACACAAACCAATCCCCTCCAGCGCAAACTTACCCGCTTCGAGGGCTAAACCTCCCACGCCAAAAATCAAAATCACCGCCACAATCACCAAATTACGCGGCTGCATCAAATCGCGACCCGACTGTACCAAACTATTAATCCCTACCACTACAATCGTCCCGAATAAAATCACCAAAATTCCCCCCATTGCCGGACTCGGAATCGTGCGAATCAATGCCCCCAACTTACTCACAAATGCCAAAATAATCGCAAAAATCGCCGCCCAAGTCATAATCGCCGGATTAAAACAGCGAGTCAGGGCAACTGCCCCCGTTACCTCCGAATAAGTCGTATTAGGCGGTCCCCCCAGAAAAGCCGCCAGGGAAGTCGCCAAACCATCCCCCAACAAAGTACGATGAATGCCAGGATCGCGCAGATAGTCCTTTTGTGCCACCGAACCAATCGCAATGATATCGCCAAAATGTTCGATTGCAGGCGCGATCGCCACCGGTAGAATATATAAAATAGCCGGAAGGTGAAACACTGGCAAAGTAAAACTAGGAAACCCCAACCAAGCCGCCTCAGCCATCGGGGAAAAATCCACAATCCCCAACAGCAAACCCGCCAAATAACCCGCCGTCACCCCCAGCAAAATCGGCAACAACCGCACCATTCCCCTCGCTAACACAGCCACCGCTATCGTCACCCCCAAAGACACCCCTGCCACCATCAAAGCCTGTCCCTGAGTATAGTTATCCCCCTCACTCGCCGCCATATCCACCGCAATCGGGGCCAAAGCCAACCCAATCACCATAATCACAGGCCCGGTCACAATTGGCGGTAACAATCGCTCCAAAAAACCCGAACCAAACCAAAAAATCAGCAAACTCAAAACCAAATACAACACCCCCGCCGCTACCAAGCCAGAAAGGGTTTCCGCCAAGCCATATTCAGCCACACCAAACTGAATTGGGGCAATAAAAGCAAAAGAAGAAGCCAGAAATACCGGAACTTTTCCCCCCGTAACCAGTTGAAAAAGTAGCGTCCCCACCCCCGCCGTAAACAACGCCACATTCGGGTCGAGTCCAGCCAAAATCGGCACTAAAACCAACGCCCCAAACGCCACAAACAGCATTTGTGCGCCGAAAATAATATCTTTGGCGCGAAACTTATACGCCGTGGGGTTAACTTCGGTATTGGGGTTAGAGTCCTGCATTTAAGGCTATTTCTCCCTCATTCTCTTTAATTACCAGAATTATAAAGGGCGGATATTGGATCGAATTGAGCAGAGAAATGTTAATTAGCCGATTGCTTGAGTCTGTCTTTGCCAACTTTGCTCTCATTCACACGCCTATTTCAATCCGTGGGCAGTTGAACAAAACAGACAGCAATCCAAATTTGACCCTCAAATGTCATCAAAACCCTAAAATAAAACAAGATGCCCCCTACCCCAAACCATGCTTAATCTACTCTCCTCCTCAAAACGTCAATGGCAACCCATCATCAAAGCATTTGAACAAACCCTCGGTAAAGATGCTGTCGTGCGTCGCAAAGACGAACTCCTCACCTACGAATGCGACGGATTAGCCGCGTATCGCCAACGTCCCGCCCTCGTCGTCCTTCCTCGCACCACCGAACAAGTTGCCACTGCGGTTAAAATCTGCGACCAATACGACCTTCCTTGGGTCGCCAGAGGTGCAGGAACAGGACTTTCTGGGGGCGCACTTCCCGTAGAAGACGGCGTACTCATTGTTACCGCCCGCATGAACCGCATTCTCGACGTAGACCTGGCAAATCAGCGTGTCGTCGTGCAACCCGGCGTAATCAATAACTGGGTGACGCAAACCGTCAGTGGTGCGGGATTTTACTACGCTCCCGACCCCTCCAGCCAAATTATCTGCTCTATTGGTGGTAATGTGGCCGAAAATTCTGGGGGAGTCCATTGCCTCAAATATGGAGTCACCACCAACCACGTTTTAGGTGTGAAAGTTGTTACCCCAGACGGCTCAATTATCGACCTCGGCGGCGCAATTCCCGAAATGCCCGGTTACGACCTTATGGGGGTATTCGTCGGCTCAGAAGGCACTTTAGGCATCGCTACCGAAGTTACCCTCCGCATCCTCAAAACCCCCGAAGCGATTTGTGTCCTCCTGGCTGACTTCGATACCGTGGAAGCCGCCGGAAAAGCCGTAGCTGGCATTATTGGGGCTGGGGTAATACCCGCCGGAATGGAGATTATGGACAACCTTAGTATCAACGCGGTAGAGGATATTGTGGCGACGGGGTGTTATCCCCGCGATGCTGGTGCAATCTTGCTTGTAGAGTTGGATGGCTTGGAGGTGGAAGTGGCGGCAAATAAGCAACGAGTCGCCCAAATTTGCCAATCTGAAGGCGCTCGTGGCATTACTTCAGCTAGGGATGCCGAAACGCGACTAAAGCTTTGGAAGGGGCGAAAAGCGGCGTTTGCGGCAGCCGGACACATGAGTCCTAACTATTTCGTGCAAGATGGCGTGATTCCCCGCACTCAGTTGGCGCAAGTATTGGGTAAGATTGAAGCCCTGAGCGAGTCCTCTGGTTATCCTATTGCCAATGTATTTCACGCTGGAGATGGGAATTTGCACCCTTTGATTCTTTACGATGAAGCCGTTGAGGGGGCATTTGCTGAGGTGGAGAAAGTCGGCGAGGAAATTCTGCGGTTGTGCGTGGAAGCGGGAGGCAGTTTATCCGGGGAACATGGCATTGGGGCGGATAAAAACTGTTATATGCCGCAAATGTTCAACGAAACGGATTTGGAAACGATGCAACTGGTACGCGGGGCTTTTAATCCCAAGGGGTTAGCGAATCCGGGTAAGTTATTCCCAACTCCAAAGGCTTGTGGCGAACGGGCGAATCTGCAACAATCGGCGCAGGTGAAGGGGGCGAAGTTGTTTTAGGTTCGTTTTTGAGGCAATCGTTATCAATCAAGGTTGAGGAAGTCTCTGGGACTGATGACTAGGTTTTGATATTGAGAGGGATCAAATTTAGGTTTATAAATTCGTTGAGTTAGTTCTTGGTGAGTTTCCCGGCTGTGAACAATAGTAAAGTGTTTTAGAGCTTTGTTCAAAGCTTGGTAAGTCGTTCCGTTTGGGCTGAGGATGGCGCTGATGAAGACGTTGGTATCAACAACAATTAAGTCAGGATTCATCAGCTAATAGTTCTTCTAAAATTGTATCAGTGAGTCCTTTTTCTTGGGCTTCCCGACCAATTTTTTGAAATAAATTTAGGATATCTTCTGGTGTTTCTTCAAGAGTCTCGATTGTAAAATTAATAGTAGTATTTTCGCTAATTCCTAGATGTTGAATTGCTTTGGGAATATCACTAATTTTGATTTGTTTGATAGTTTGTTTCATTTTAAATGTGACGATAAAATGGGTATTTAAAATTAATTCTCCGGCAGAAAATTGCACCTAGATAGGGCTGATGTTACCCACCCTACTGCCGTGACACACTTTAAACGGTGGGTTACGGCGGATAGCTAGA
>JAWQFT010000093.1:0-20964 GCA_035968055.1 Jaaginema sp. PMC 1080.18
GTGCAATACAGTCTTTATTAAATTTCCAAAATATATTAGAAATGCGAATATCAACAGAACCAGGTCTAATTTGTGTTTCTGGACAAAATGAATGTTGAGAGTCTGCGCTTATTTTTAATAAACCTTCGCCTAAAAAGTATCGAATATCTGTGCTAGAAAGACGCATAAACTATTTCCTTTGTCTACTACTTACTTAATTAGTGTTGAGGTAGCAATAGATTAATACATCAACAGCATAACATAACTTATTTAACGCCAGTGAAGTAGACACTGTGTAGGGTGGGCATCGCCCACCATAAGATAGCTTTTAGCCGATTCTTGATATTCCAAGTCAAAAACCCCGGTTTGTCTGAAAAACCAGGGTTTTAAAGCTACTTAGAAGACTTTTTCGCCGTGGTCTTCTTCGTTGTAGACTTGCGCTTGCGGGTGGTTTTCTTCTTCGTCGATTTCGAGGCTGCTTTGTCCGCTAACAACTTCACCGCTTGTTCCAGGGTGATACTTTCCACCGTTTCCCCTTCAGGAATACCCACATTGGTTTTCTGGTGCTTAATATAGTTGCCATAGGGGCCGTTGTAAATATTAATCGGTTCGTTGTCCTCTGGATGTGCGCCCAATTCTCGCAGAGGGGTTTTCGCCTTGCGACCGCCACCCCGACCGCCTTTCGGTTGCGCCAGCAATTCCAAAGCCCGGTCTAACCCAATGGTTAAAACATCATCGGGGGCTTTAATTGAGCGATAATCCTTGCCCTCCTTGCCTTGGTCGTGGACAACATAGGGGCCGAAGCGTCCCACATTGGCTTTGATGGCTGCATTAGTTTCGGGGTGCGTCCCCAGTTTGCGGGGGAGGGAAAGTAGCCCTACGGCAATGTCGAGGGTGACATCTTCGAGTTTTAGCCCCTTGGGTAAGGAAACTCGCTTCGGTTTGGGGTTGTCGTCGGTTTTGTCCCCCAGTTGGACATAAGGGCCGTAAGTCCCGGTGAGGGCGTAAATCGGTTCTCCGGTGTCGGGATGCAAGCCTAATTTATCGGGCCCTTCGATTTTCTGACGAATCAAGTTTTGTACTTGGTCGGGGCTGAGGTCGGAGGGGGTTAAATCAGCAGGAATGGAGGCGGTAACAGTTTCTTCGCCTTCTGTGACTTCGATATAGGGGCCAAATTTACCGATTTTGACCTTTGCATCCAGATTAGCCAGGGAAACGGATTTGGCGTTGCTGGGGTCGATTTCGTTTTCGCGGGTTTTGACTTGGGTTTCTAAGCCTTCATCGCCGAGATAAAAGTCTTTGAGATAGGGAATCCACTGCACTTCCCCGGTGGCAATATCGTCGAGGGTTTGCTCCATTTTGGAGGTGAAGCTGGTGTCTACAAGGTCGGGGAAGTGTTCTTCGAGGAGGCTGGCGACGGCAAAGGCGGTAAAGGTGGGAACGAGGGCTTTACCGCGCATTTGGGCGTAACCGCGATCCATAATTGTACCGATGATGCTGGCGTAGGTACTAGGACGACCGACTCCTTCGCTTTCCAGGGTTTTGACCAGGGAAGCTTCGGTGTAACGCGCCGGAGGTTGGGTTTCATGCTCGATGGGGTCGAGTTGGGTACATTTTGGGGTGTCGCCGACTTTGAGGGGGGGTAAGACCACTTCTTGGTTCTCTAAGGCGGCTTCGGGGTCGTCTGACCCTTCGACGTAAGCCCGGAAGAAGCCGGGGAAGTCGATGCGCTTGCCGTAAGAGCGAAATCCGGCATCTTCTACGTCAATTTGGACGGTGATTTGGGTTAAACGAGCGTCGGCCATTTGACAGGCGACGGTGCGCTTCCAAATTAGGTCGTAGAGGGATAGTTCGCGACCGGAAAGGGGGGTTTGTTTGGGGTCGCGGAAGCTTTCTCCGGCAGGACGGATGGCTTCGTGGGCTTCCTGTGCGCCTTTGCTTTTAGTGGTGTATTGTTTGGGTTTGGGGCTGAGAAATTCTTTACCGTATTTACGCTCGACGCATTGCCGGGCGGCGGTTACGGCTTGGTCGGACAGGTGTACGGAGTCTGTCCGCATATAGGTGATGTAGCCTTCTTCATACAGCTTTTGGGCGGTTCGCATGGTGTCCCTGGCGGAGATACCGAGTTTGCGGTTGGCTTCTTGTTGCAGTGTCGATGTGGTGAAGGGAGGTGCGGGACGGCGGGTGGTGGGACGTTCTTCGGTGTTGGTAACAGTCCAGGTTTTGTCGAAGATGCGATCGCGTAATGCCACGGCTTCTTCCTCGTTCAACAATACCACATCGCGACCTTTGGCAATTTTCCCGGTATTGGCATCAAAATCGCTGCCCGTTGCCAGTTTTTTGCCCCCTAGGGTCACTAATTTGGCTTCAAAGGAGGATTTCTTCTGTTTGAGGATGGCTTTTAAGTCCCAGTAACCCCCGGAAAGGAAAGCACGACGTTCTCTTTCCCGGAGTACGAGTAAGCGCACAGCGACGGATTGTACTCGTCCGGCAGATAGTCCACGGGCGATTTTCTTCCAGAGGAGGGGCGAGAGGGTGTAACCTACCAAACGGTCGAGAATACGGCGAGTTTCCTGGGCATGAACCAGATTTTCGTTGATATCGCGGCAATTTTGCAACGCCCGCGCGATCGCCTCTGGGGTAATCTCATGAAAGACCATGCGCTTAATCGGGACTTTGGGCTTGAGGATTTGTTGCAAGTGCCAGCTAATACTTTCTCCTTCGCGGTCTTCGTCAGTGGCCAGAATTAGTTCATCAGCGACTTTGAGGGCTTCTTTGAGTTCTTTGACCACCTGCTTTTTGCTTTTGGGAACGACATAAAGCGGCTCAAAATGGTCGTGGACATTTACCCCCAACTGCGCCCAATCTTTGCCTTTGTGCGCGGCAGGAATTTCGTCAGCCGAGGAGGGTAAGTCGCGGACGTGGCCCATAGAGGCTTCGACGCGATAACCATTGGGGAGGTAGTTCCGAATGGTGCGGGCTTTAGTAGGAGATTCAACAATAACCAGAGTGGACATAAGGGATTTTGGAAATTTCCGCGCTTGAATTTGCGATTATCTGGGATAGGACTGCTTTAATAGTTAACGAGCGAGCATGGGGCTGGGGTTGGATAAATCACAGCAACGCGATCGCGCTATACATAATATCTATCTATATCAAAACCTAGCTCAAGAATGACTTGGCGACAAATAGATCAAGCAAAATCTCTATTCGCTGGGTGATGCTGGTACATTTAGGGTTAGAGGTCGATTTTAGCTTAATCGGCTTTCATCCCCGCGCTCTCCGCGAAGCGGTCAGCGTAGGGAGTATGTCACCAAGTCAAAGCCCTGCTGCTTTTTGGGCTTGTTGTAAGTCTGGGCTGAATCCGAGTCGATTTGACCAGTCATTGGACACAGCATCCATAACAGTTGTTATGAAGACTAACTTCCTCCCCCTCCTCCCTCTCTTTCACTGATGAGGCGATGACTGATGACTGTTAACTGAAAATCCCACTCCCCCCGACTGCCGACTGCCCAATCCCTACTGCCCCTTAATCGCTGATTACTGAAATGACTTGGCCTTACAACACCCCCGGTATTCCCGACGAAGAATTTGCCCGACTCCCCGGTATTCCCATGAGTAAGCGCGAAGTGCGAGTTTTGCTGTTGTCTTGCTTGCGGATGAAGCCCGATTCGGTATTGTGGGATATTGGCGCGGGAACGGGAACAATTCCGGTAGAAGTGGGTTTGTTGTGTCCTGATGCTAAAATTATTGCTTTAGAGCGCGATCGCGAAGTGGCAGATTTAATTCAAACCAATTGCGATCGCTTTGGCGTAACTAATGTCGAAATTATCGAAGGAAGCGCCCCCGATTGCCTCAAAGACCTCAAACCCGCTCCAGATCGTGTTTGTATCGAAGGCGGCAAACTCGTAGAAACGATCCTCGAAACCGCTTGGCAATACCTGCCAACTACCGGGAGGGCGATCGCGACGGCCAGTAATCTCGAAACCCTGTATGCCTTATCTGGCGGCTTTTCGCGCTTACAAGCCCGCAACATCGAAGTCGTGCAATCAGCGGTCAACCGTCTCGAAACTCGCGGTATTCACCAAGTCCTCGCCGCCTTAAATCCCATGTTTATTTTATGTGGCGAAAAGCTAGATATTTGAAATTTTCCTAAGACTAATTCCGAATAGAAAATTATAATACAAGAAATAGCGATTAACTTTTGATAATATTCCGTTAATCTAAGCTCAACCTCTAATACCGTCATTGACACGGTTATTTTTAACATCTCGCGTCTTATGCCTTGGACTCGTATCTTTAGTGGAATCGTCGCGATCGCCCTCGCCTTGGGCATGATTATTATGGGAGGCTGGTATTTCGCCGTAGCAATTATGGCGATCGCCTTTCTCGGTCAGCTAGAATACTTCCGCATGGTCAAAGCCAAAGGCATTGCACCCGCCGGAAAAAGCACCATAGTCATGTCGCAACTCTTACTGTTAAGTGCAATTCTCATCCCCCATTTCACTGACGCAGTATTTCCCCTGGCTGGCACATTTATCTGTTTTTATCTGCTGTTTCAGCCCAAAATAGCGACCATTGCCGATATTTCTACCTCAATTTTGGGGTTATTTTACGGGGGTTGGTTGCCCAGTTATTGGATTCGCTTGCGGGTCGGTTTGACCCAAGTCGCTGAAGCAGCTTCCCCCCCAGGAAACAGCCAGATAACCGCGTTAAATCTCCCCTTTGACGGCTACTGGCCTGCCAATTGGAATGACTTTGGGGCATTTCCCGAAGCCCTGAAAATTACTTTTATTACCATGGCTTGCATCTGGGCTGCTGATATTGGGGCTTATACCATGGGTCGCTGGATTGGTCGTACTCGTTTATCGGCTATTAGCCCGAAAAAAACCGTGGAAGGAGCGGTATTTGGCATTTTCGGCAGCGCGATCGTGGCTTTAATCGGAGCTTGGTCGTTAAGCTGGCATTGCTGGCAAATTAGCGGTATTCTACTCGGCGTTTTAATCGGCATTACCAGCTTACTCGGTGACTTAACCGAATCCATGATGAAACGGGATGCCGGAGTCAAAGATTCCGGACAACTGATCCCCGGTCATGGGGGCATTTTAGACCGTACCGACAGCTATGTGTTCACCGCACCGCTTGTCTACTACTTTGTCACGGTAATTTTGCCGATATTTCCCCAATCTTTGTAAAATTCTGCGATTTATCGCTAAAAGCTGTTCTCGGTACTGCCGAGCAATTTCGAGGAAATTGACTAAGCATCTAGCCGATTGACACAATTCGCCGTAAATTATTAGCAGTTTCACCATTGCTAGTGAGGAGGAGTGAGGTGGTTCTGTTATCTTTCTTTAACTTCAAAAAAACAACTCATTCAACCCCGTCAAAACCTAAAACCCAAACACAATCCTCGCGTCCCCATTCCCAAAATTCAAAACCCCTACAGCGTCACCCCAAACGCCCTCCTGCGGTTTCGGGGTCGAGGCGATCGCGTCCCAAGCAAACCAATCCCTCTACCTCGCCAACACCCCCTCCCTTGCCGTCTATGGGTTCCGATCGCCGTCCGCAACGACTGCCACGAGTTCCCAGTCAAAATAACAAGATTGCCCCCCTGCGTCGCTCTCGTAAAGGGAATTTACCTCCCAATCCCGCACCGCCAGTTTCCGAAAACCTGCTTCCTAAAGTCTCCCGCGTTACCTCTGGGGCTACTACACCCAAATCTCTGCCTGGATCGGTAGGGCTACTCTCACCACCGCTACTGTATATCTTGCGTTTACTGATTGTTGGGGTAGGATTAGGGGCAATTGTCGGCACGTTACTGTCGGCTTTCAATGCTCCCCTACCCTCAACTTCCACCCAAACCCAGGCGAAGGCAGACAGCGAAGCAGTAACCCCTAGCGGGATATCGTCTTTGTTACCCCTCAAGCAAGAAAGCACTGTTTTAAAACAAAAAATTGAAGCCTTGGCTGCTCAATATCCCAACTTGGAACTGGGAGCATTATTGGTGGATATTGATACGGGAATGTATGTGGATATCCGAGCCGATCAATCTTTTGCCGCAGCCAGTACCATTAAATTGCCCGTTTTGATTGCTTTTTTCCAAGCGGTTGATAGCGATCGCCTCAGCCTTGATGAAAAGCTGACTATGCGGGAGGACTTAATCGCGGGGGAAGCCGGGACAATGCAGTATCAACAACCGGGAACGCAGTTTACCGCGTTTGAAACTGTGAAAAAGATGATCGAGATTAGCGATAATACCGCAACGAATATCGCTATCGATCGCTTAGGAGGAGCAGAGAAGCTCAATCCACTCTTTCAAAGTTGGGGTCTCAAATCAACTGTTATTCACAATCTTTTACCGGATGTAGAGGGTACAAATACGACCAGTCCTAAAGATTTGGCGGAATTGATGGCAACTTTGAATCAAGGGAAGTTGATGTCTCCGCGATCGCGCGATCGCGTCCTTGATATTATGCAAAGTGTCAAAACTAACTCGTTGCTACCCCAAGGTTTGGGGAAAGAAGCGACTATCGCTCACAAAACCGGAAATATTGGTTCTCTCGTCGCCGATGCTGGCATTATCGACACTCCCACAGGCAAGCGCTATATTGCCGTGGTAATGGTCAAACGCCCCCGTAATGACCCCAAAGCGATTCAACTCATTCAAGAGATTTCGCGCACTACCTACGAGTATTTCAATGCCCCTACTCCCCAACCTTCTGAGTCCCCCACAACCCCAAACGTGACGAAAACTCCTTTTCCAATTCAGCAAGAATCTGTGGCAACGGGAGAGGATGTTCAGTGAACAGTCATCTGTTTTTAGTGGGTCTTGGGTAGTGGGCAGCTTTTTCAGTTAACAGTCATCAGTCATCAGTCAACAGTTTTTTTAGGCAGTAGGTCTTGGGTAGTGGGTCTTGGGTAGTCGGCAATCGGCAATCGGGGGATTTTGGGCAGTAATTGGAATTTGGCGAACCAGAAAAAAATTGCGGAATCGCGGTGCGAGTTTTTGTAGGCTTTAATAGAACGACATCAAGCATCTAATTTCTTATAACCAGAGCCAGTAAATTGCTAAAAAATGTAAAAAATAGCTTGATTTTGAGAAAATCAGCTTAAGCATTGATTGGCGATAGGTGGATCGCCTAACTTTTTGAACTCACTCTTATTCTATAATCAAGGAACTTCACCTCATGAATTTCAAAGCTCTTACCTTAGCTGCAATTCTCGGTATTGCGACTCCCGCGATCGCGACTGTGGCCAATCCCCAAAGCGCGATCGCCCAAACTAGCGTTCCCTACGGCACATTCCAAGATAGCACTTGGGCAATCAATGTCAGCTATGCCAACAATACTATTACTTATTACGGCGAAAATAAGCGCACGGGCGATAATATTTACCTCAGTGGCGCAGCAGTCGGCGGTAACTCTCAACGACGCATTTATACTTGGCAAAACGGCGTTTATCGCTATCAAGTCGCATGGCAACCCAGCGACCCCGATTACATTCGCGTCCAGGTTTTTGATGGCCGCGGTCGTCAAATTTTCAACCGCTTGCTGAATCGCAATTGGGATATCTAAGTTACCCGTTTCCTCTGTGTGTGTTTTGGTGTTAATGGTCGAGACGTTGTGAGATGCAGCGTCTCTTTTTTGATTGCGCGATCGCGATACACTAAGAAACCGTCACCCTCAATAAATTACTATGACTCAAATTAAGCAAGTTTCCGGTCGGGGTATTCCGCTTAAGGGTAATGATATCGACACCGATCGCATTATTCCCGCTCGTTTTCTGCGTTGTGTTACCTTTGATGGGTTGGGAGAACAAGCTTTTGCCGACGATCGCGCTCAAGGAGATGGCAAGCATCCCTTCGATCGGCCTCAGTATCAGAATGCCCGTATTTTGGTGGTGAATAACAATTTTGGCTGTGGATCGTCGCGAGAACACGCTCCTCAAGCCCTGTCAAAATGGGGTATTCAAGGAATTGTGGGGGAAAGTTTCGCGGAAATCTTTTTTGGCAATTGTGTCGCGATTGGGATTCCCTGCGTGACGGCTGACCCGGATACTATTAATCAAATACAAGATGCGATCGCTAATAATCCGGAAGCCCTGGTAACGGTGGATTTGCCAGCTTTGGAGGTACAACTGGGCGATCGCGTTTTTGCAGTAGAAATGAATCCTAGCGCCCGACAAATGATGTTATCGGGAACATGGGATAGCTGCGGTCAGCTTATTGCCCAAAACCAGCAAATTCGCACAACGGCAGCGCAATTACCTTATTTACACTGGCAAACAACTTAGTTTCTCTAATTTTTCGAGGTCGTCATGACTCAAAGCGTTACTCCTTTAATCCTAGCTGGAGGGCAAAGTTCCCGTATGGGAAAGGATAAAGCGAGCATAAAGTGGCAAAATGTGCCTTTATTGCGGCGAGTTTGCGATCTGGCGTTAATTTTCTCTGATTCCGTTTATATTTTGACACCCTGGCCGAATTCCTATGATTCTTTAGTGCCGTCAGGGTGTTATTTTTTGCCAGAATTGGGTTTGCAACAAGGGCCGTTGAGTGCTTTTGCAGAAGGGATTACTCGACTCCCTTCTACGGATTGGGTGTGGTTGTTAGCTTGCGATTTACCGCGATTAGAAGCCAAAATTATGCAAAATTGGCTGCAATTTTTGGCGGATGTACCGTCTGAAATTTTAGCGGTTGTACCTTACCACGATGATTATTTTGAACCGTTGTGTGGTTTTTATCGTCCCGCGATCGCCTCTTATTTAAGACAGTTTCAAGCCGGAGGAGGACGTTCATTTCAACGTTTTTTAAGGCAAGTTCCTACCCAACGTTTAATGTTAAATGAGCCAGAAGTGTTGATGCTTTGGAATTGTAATACTCCAGAGGATTTGAATTTTAGTTTTTAATTGAAAAAGATTAAAAGATTATACGATTACTGATTAGTTGTCTGAGTCATTCTTCATCTCTCGCTATAATTGAGTTAAGATTTGAAGGAGATGGAATATGGGTATAAATTACCGTAGATTTAGCGCGATCGCACCCATTATTGGTTTGAGTTTGGCTGCTCCTTTTGTACTCGGTATGGAATCTGTGGTTGTAGCGCAAACAAGTTCCGATCTGATGGTAGAGGAGTTTCGTTTGTACCGCGAAGGAGTGGAGTTATTTGAACAAAACCGCTACCCAGAAGCCATAGCAACTTTAGAGGAAGCCTTGGCGATCGCGCAACAATTAGAAGATTGGGATCGACAAGGACGCAATCTTAATTATATCGGTTTCATCTACGGTACTTTAGAAGATTATCCAGCAGCATTAGCAGCTTATCAAAAAGCCTTAGTAGCTTATCGTTCTATGGGCGATAATGATGAAAATGGCGAAGTTTCTCTCGACTCAGTTTATAAGGATGACGAGTTAGGAGTATTGAGTAACATTGGTACGGTTTACTACCGTTTAGGCGATTACAAACAAGCTTTAGAGTATCACCAAAAAGTATTAGATGCGGCACAAGTTCTGAACAATTTGGGACGAGAACAAACAGCACTCAATAATCTGGGTTTAATTTACAGCGATTTGGGGCAATATTACCAAGCTTTAGATTTTCTTGAACGCGCTTTAGCATTGCGATCGCAAGTGGTGAGTAATAGTGGTGCTGGTTCTCAAAGATACAATATTGGTTTGGTTTATTTTCGGTTAGGAGAATACGACCGCGCTTTAGAGTTTTACGAGGAAACTTTAAGTGTTGTGAGACGATTAAAAGATCGTTCTGGGGAAGCCAAAGCCCTCAACGCGATCGCGAATGTGTATAGTCGTCAAAAACGGTATGAAGCGGCTTTAGATTATTATCAGCAAGCTCTAGAAATTGCTAAAACTCTAGAGATTCCTTCTCTAGTTGGCACAACATTACATAATATTGGCAAAGTTCAGCAAAATTTAGAAGACTACGAAGTAGCTCTAGATTACTATCAACAAGCCTTAGAAATTTATCAATCTTTAAACCGTAAGTTTGGTAGTGCTATTATCCTCAATCATATTGGCGAAGTTTATGCTAAACAACAACAAAATGAGACAGGATTAAGTTATTATCAACAAGCTTTGGCGATTAATCAAGAACTAGAGCATCAAGCGGGTATCGCCGAAAACTTTAGTAATATTGCTGCAATTTTACAACAACAACAGCAAACAGAATTAGCCATCCTTTTTTATAAAAAAGCAGTCAACACTACTGAAATAATCCGCCAATCTAATCGCCAACTCAGTAGCGAACTGCAAGAAACTTATACCCAAGCTGTGAGCGATCGCTACCGCAATTTAGCCGATCTTTTACTACAGCAAAACCGCATCCTCGAAGCCCAACAAATTCTGGATTTACTCAAAGTTCAAGAACTCCAAGATTATCTGCAAAATGTACGCGGTAATGGGGTTGGGAACGAAATTGCGATCGCGTCTCCCGAACAGCAAATTTGGACAAATTACGAAGACCTCACCAACCAATCTATCAAAATTGGGCAAGAAATCGCTGAAATTCGTCAAATAACACCACAGAATCGTACAGAGACGCAAAAACGGCGACTTTCGCAACTTATCGCCGCGCAAACTGAACTAACCCGCAACTTCAACAGTTTTATCAACTCTCCCCAAATTCAAACTTGGGTCGAACAACTCAGCGTTCCCAGCCGCACTGAAGGATTAGCTGATAATCTCGGTAATTTGCTCAGTTTGCGGGATAATTTACGCCGTCTCGACCAAGATGCCGTTCTAATTTATCCTCTCATTCTCCCAGACCGTCTAGAGCTAATTCTCGTTACCGAAGATGCCCCTCCACTACGTCGTACCGTCGAGGTAAGCCAAACTGAATTGAATCAAGCCATTCTCGATTTTCGCAACGGTTTGCAAAACCCCACTACAGACATTACTCCCATAGCCCAAAAACTCTATGGTTGGCTAATTCAGCCTTTAGAAGCCGATTTAGAAGCATCTGAAGCAAAAACCCTAATTTATGCGCCAGATGCTCAACTTCGCTACATTCCTCTCGCTGCTTTGCACGATGGCGACAACTGGCTGATTGAACGCTTCCGGATTAACAATATCACGGCGGCTTCCCTGACCGAACTCAACAGCCAACCCCCCACCGAACTTAACATTCTTGCAGGGGCATTTGCTAATGTGAGTTATCCCGTCCAAGTCGGTCAACGGAATGTCCTTTTTTCCCCGCTACCCTTCGCAAAAAAAGAAGTCCTAACCTTGGCTGAAACCCTCCCCAATACAACAACTTTAATTGACCAAGACTTCAGTCGCGATCGCGTCCTGCCCCAAATGAATGATTACAATGTACTGCATTTTGCCACCCACGGTGCATTTGTCGTTGGTTCTCCCCAAGATTCCTTTATCCTATTCGGAGATGGTAAAATTGCGACCCTCGCAGACATTCAAAACTGGTCGCTTCCCGATGTCGATTTAGTTGTCCTCAGCGCCTGTCAAACGGGTCTAGGAGGCGTATTAGGTACGGGTGAGGAGATTTTAGGTCTAGGATATCAATTTCAACGGGCTGGAGCGAAAGCGACTGTTGCATCCCTGTGGTCTGTGGATGACGGGGGAACGCAACTTTTGATGAATCGTTTTTATGAAGTTTTGCAACAACCCGGCATTACCAAAGCCGAAGCTTTGCGACAAGCCCAGTTAGCCCTCATCCAGAGTGATGAAAACGCCCAAAATAGCGATCGCGGCTTGGTTGCAGTCCGTTTAGCTGAGTCCGCAGATGTGCCTTCCTCCATTAAAAATCGCCTCGCTCATCCCTATTATTGGGCAGCTTTTGTTTTAATTGGCAATGGCTTGTAATATTTTTCTTAACCCTTTATTGGGACAATAAAACCACCGTATAAGCAGCAATACCTTCCTCTCGTCCTACAGGCCCGAGTTTTTCATTGGTTGTGGCTTTTATGCCAATTTGGTCGGGATTAATTTGCAATGTTACAGCCAGTTTGTCTCGCATTGCTTTGAGGTGAGGTTTGAGCTTTGGACGTTCCGCAATTAAAACAGAATCAATATTATTAATTTGCCATCCTTGCCCTTTAATTAATTCGTGGACTTGGTGCAATAAAACCAAACTATTTGCTCCTTCCCACTGAGGATCGCTAGGGGGAAAATAGTGACCAATATCCCCTAAACTCAATGCTCCCAGCATCGCATCCATAATAGCATGGGTGAGTGCATCTGCATCGCTGTGACCCAAAAGACCCAATTCGTGAGGAATTGTGATTCCACCGAGAATTAAAGGGCGATCGCGTACTAATTTGTGAATATCGTAGCCGTTACCAATTCTAATTTTCATTTCTATTTGTACCACCAAAAATTCCGTTTTTTTGCCTCGAAATCGCAAAATAACTCATCCCTTAAGGGTTGTTTGCGATCCAGTTGAGGCAACTTGAGTAATATACCTGCCAAAAGCCAATAATACACGGCTACGGGATCGACATCTAGCGGGTAATAAAAAGTGTTATAGCTAATCATGACCACAAATACCCAAAAACAGATTCCCAAACGTTTTAAATGGGGCTGGGTAAGGGAGCGATAGGCTTTCCAAGTCAACCATACCAAGATAGAAACTAATATCAAAAAAGTTAGCATTCCTAACAAACCAATTTCGTACAGTAACTTGGCATAAAAAGTTTCAATATTAGCGTAATCCGTCCCTAGAGAAGTCATATTTCCGAAAACACGCACTGCATTTGTTCCCCGTCCCAAACCATTTCCCAGCCAACCTTCTTTTTGGTTAATAATCCAATCGAACTGTTCCACAATAAACAGATAGGGAGGAGAAGCTTGCCAACGCTCGATCAAACTTTTTATAGGGTCTTGGATATTAATAAATTGACTGGCTAAACTAACTGCCAAAAAGCTGCTAATCGCCAATTTAAGCGGAATCCAGCGACGACGACTATCAGTTAAAAACACCAGCACCAACCAAACAATTGGCACTAAAACCACCGCAACTCGCTGTCCTGAAATTAACGTCGCGATCGCCACATACACCATCGCGATCGCACTCACGAATCGCCAACGATGGGTAGTATCGCTGGTATAACAAGCATAAGTTAAAAATGCTCCTGAAATTAAAAACCAACCCCATTGCCACGGTGACACAAAAGTACCGGGTAAACGAATTAAATCCCATTCAGGATTGTATAACAAAGACCCTCCCACCAAACAACGAGCGTCTAGAGTAGCTTTGTTGAGAGCGTATTCATATAAACCTATACTACCGGAACAAATTCCCGTCACCAACAAGCGATACTGTACCAGTAATAAACTACAGCAAATAATCACAATCGCAACTTGTAAACGATTAAAGGTTAGTAAATCATCTTCAGTAACAATCAGATAATAACCACAAAAAATTAAAGGAACATGACCCACTAAAACTTTAAACCCCAATAAACCAATTAATAAAGGATTATTACCCGTAGTATAGGGTTGCGTGCTATTAACAAAAACTAAAGTCAAACAACACAGTAATATCAAAGTCGCGAAAATAGGCAAAAGCGGTCTAACTTGTTGTAAAAAATCTCGTACCAAGCCTCGTTTTCTCGTTAAAGCAATAGTAGCGGGGAAATACAAAGTATCAATCACTAAATGATATAAAGGGTGTCCTTCACCTAAAGCACTATAAATTACTGTGCCGCTAAAAGGCATATACAATAAAAGCAGCCACAAACTATAACGAGGATACAAAAAAGAAAAGACAGTACAACCCAAAAAAACAAGCGCGATCGCCCCCGTCCGAAAATTAGAAAAGGCGGTTATAGCGCATCCTACTGTTAGTAACAATACAACTCCGACTGTTTTATACAAGATGCTGCTATTCATAACTTATCGTTCTAGTTTCAGTCATGAATACCGAAAAAAAGAGATTGATTTAACGGTATGTATTTCTTAAAACTCATATCCAGTCAAGTTCTAGAGAAGGCATTAAGCGTTTTAAATTTTTTAAAGATTTACCTTGCCAAGGAACACTTTTACTACCTAAAACCTTCATCGCCGTATTTTTTTGCTGGCGAACTCGAATCACAAATTTAGAAAAAACATTAATTCCAGAACTATTTAAAAACTCAAGTTCTCGAAAATCCAAAACAATTTTTTGGGGTGTTTGTTCCAGAACCGTATCTAATAACTCAACAATAGGTTGATACTCAGTCATCCCGCTTAGACGCAGCGAGCCTTGACAAAAGATAATTTCTGTACTGGAATCGTACCATACTGAATATGCGTCTGATATAACTTTCATCTTCTCAAAAACTCCTGAGTAAACTCTAAAAATATCTAGACTGAGAGTTGTACCATACTTGTGATTGTTACGACAATAGGATGTTGAGAGCGAGTTTCAAATTTCCATCCTAACTTAGTTTCATAATCATTCAAAATTGTGAGATAGCCTAAACGCGAAGCATCGGATTGCTCGCTTTCAGCATTTTTCTCCAATTGCTCTATATACAGGTCTGCCGGATCGCCTGCTACAATCTTCTTAATATACTCTTGGAAGGCAGGAACTTTTTCGGGAACAACACTATTAGTAATCATAAAAACAATGAGATCGCTACCCAAATGAAGTGCAATATCAATGGGAATGTTTGTGTGCGGATCGTTAAATTTCATTGCATTTTCGATTAGCTCATTGGCAATATAGGCGATCGCACTCTTAATTTCATTTTGACGTTCGAGGCCAAACTCATTATTTTCTGAGCTAGGAAAAAAAGTCGCAAAATAATCCGCTAAAAAATCTGCTGATAAACCATTATTCCGCCAGCGTTGTTTTAAAGGAATTGAGCTAGGAGAAAACCCAATAATTAAATATTCCTGGCTTTCTGATAAATTGGTCAAATAATCACCGAAAATTTGTGTCATAAGTCTAGATTACTGATACCTTGAAAAAACTCGATCTAGAGGGAGATTACCCTATAATCTCAACAAAAGTTTAACTTTAAGATCGTACCAATCAAACGCTACCTACCACCTAAGTCGAGATGAAACGGATCGAAACCCTCGGAACAGTTAATGACAACAACATTTTAACTGCCTCTGTTGCCAATCTAGCCCCCGGTCAGTACGCGATCGCCATTAGTATCGAAACGACCGCTCTCAATACCCCTCAAATTACCTTCACTGATGTTAGCAACCACTGGGCCAAAGCCTTTATCGAAGCCTTAGCAGCACGCGGTATTGTGAGCGGCTTTCCTGACGGTACATTTGCCCCCGATCTTGTCGTCAATCGCGCTCAATTTGCCGCTCTCGTCAGTAATGCCTTCTCTTTAGACCCCATTCGGTCTCCCATTCAATTCACCGACCTTCCTGCCAATTTTTGGGCAACTAAAGCGATTACCGAAGCATACCAAACAGGATTTCTGTCTGGCTATCCCAACCAACAATTTCGCCCCAGTGTGGGCATTACCAAAGCTCATGCCCTCATTGCCCTGATCAACGGCTTAAAATTCCAAAGTAGCAGCACCATCAACTTAGCTGATTATTACCAAGACTTTAGTAATATCCCCAACTACACAATCCCCCAAATCAAGATTGCCACAGCCAAAGGCATGGTCGTCAACTATCCCGACCTCAAACGTTTCGACCCCAACAAAGCGACCACTCGAGCCGAAGTTGCTGCGATGCTGTATCAAGCCCTCATGCAACTGGGTAAAGTTCCCTCCATCGCCTCGCCTTATATCGTACCACCCCCCTTGCCCCCGACGGTCAAAGTCAGCCATCAACGAGAATTTCGCGGTGTGTGGGTCAGTTCCGTGTGGAATCTCAACTGGCCGTCGCGACGGGACTTGACCCAAGCCCAGCAACAACAAGAATGGATAGCTTTGTGCGATCGCGTTGCCGATCTTAACCTCAATGCCATTGTCCTGCAAATCCGGGCTGAAGGAGATGCTTTATACCCTTCCGGTCTCGAACCCTGGAGTATTTGGCTCAATGGTACACCGGGTAAACCCCCCGAACCTTATTATGACCCCTTGGAGTTCGCGATCGCCGAATGCCACAAACGCAACCTCGAATTTCACGGTTGGATCAACCTCTACCGAGCCAAATCCTCCAACCAAACCCCCGCCAACATTGCCCCCCACCTCGAAGCCCTCTATCCCAACACCACCTTAACCTACGGCGGACAACGCTGGCTCGATCCCGGACTCAAAATCGTCCAAGACCGCATCTACGATGTCATTCTCGATCTCGTGAGACGTTACGATCTAGACGCTATCCACATCGACGATTACTTTTACCCCTATCCCGTCCCCAACGAAAGCTTCCCCGATGACGCATCTTACCAAGCCTACCGAGATGCGGGGGGAACACTCAGTCGTAACGATTGGCGACGCAACAACATCGATACGATTATACAGCGCCTTTCCCAAGGCATTCGCGCCCTCAAACCTCATGTGAAATTTGGCGTAAGTCCCTTTGGCATCTATCGACCCGGCGAACCCCCCGGTATCAAAGGCCTCGACCAATACGACCAAGTATTTGCCGACCCCAAAAAATGGTTAGCAATGGGTTGGCTTGACTATTTTGCACCGCAGTTATACTGGCCCATCGACCAAACCGCCCAAAGTTATACCACCTTGCTGCAATGGTGGACGCAAAACAACCCCAAAAATACCCACATTTATGTCGGTAACAACCTCCGCAAAATCAGCGAACCCAATTGGACTTATACCGAATTTAAGCGCCAAGTCGAAGTAACTCGCAGTCTTGCCAACAAACAAGCCCTCGGCAATATCTTTTTCAGCGTCAAAGTCTTTATGGATAACCCTGAAAACGTCAACGCTAAATTCAAACAAGAAATCTATCCCAAAGCCGCCCTCGTCCCCGTTATTCCAACCTTAAAAGCCCCAGCACCGCCCCTTCCCACGGGGATTCGAGTGGCAGATAATCAGTTGCGTTGGAATGCCGCAGATGAGGATTTTGTGCGGGCTTGGACGCTGTATCAAAAAGTTGGCGAAACCTACCAACTGCGTCAGGTTTTACCCGTCCAGATTACCGCTACCCCGATTACTGCCGGAACTTACGCTTTGTGTGCTGTCAATCGCATTGGTGAAGAAAGCGAAGGCATCGTGGTTCAATGGTGAAGGGCGAAAACCAGAGATTAGGAGAAAAGAAAATGCGAGTGTTAGTCATGGGTGGAACTCGTTTCATCGGCGTATATTTAACCCGTATGCTGGTCGAACAAGGCCATGAGGTAGTTTTATTCAATCGGGGTAATAAAGCTGCCCCTGCGGACAATATCGAGCAAATTCACGGCGATCGCAAGTCCCCCGAAGACCTCAAAACCAAACTCGCGGGTCAAGACTTTGACGCAATTTTTGATAACAATGGTCGCGAATTGAGTCATACTCAACCTTTGGCCCAAATGTACAAAGACCGGGTAGAGCATTTCGTCTATGTGAGTTCTGCCGGGGTATATCTTCCCACCGACCAAATGCCTCACCGCGAGGAAGACGCAACCGACCCAAAAAGCCGTCATAAAGGTAAAGCTGATACGGAAAATTACCTGGCAACTTCCGGTTTACCCTGGACTTCGATTCGTCCGACTTACATTTACGGGCCGCAGAATTACAACGATCTCGAAGCTTGGTTTTTCGATCGTATTGTACGCGATCGCCCCCTCCCCATTCCCGGAAACGGCTTGCATATTACCCAATTCGGTCACGTCCAAGATTTAGCCGCAGCCATGGCCGCCGTTCTCGGTAACGAAAAAGCCAAAGGTAAAATATATAATATTTCGGGCGATCGCTACGTTACTTTTACCGGACTTGCCAAAGCCTGCGCCGTCGCTGCCGGAAAATCCCCCGATACGCTCAAATTCGTTTACTACGACCCCAAAAACTTTGATTTCGGCAAAAAGAAAGCCTTTCCCATCCGCTTACAACACTTTTTCGCCGACATTCACCAAGCTCAAACCGACTTAGATTGGCAACCCCAGTTCGATCTCGTCTCTGGTTTGCAAGACTCCTTCACCCAAGATTATCTGACTTCCCAGCGTCACGAAGCCGAGATAGATTTCTCCCTCGATGACCAAATCATGACCGCGACTAGATAATCTATTTCATCCCCGTTTTTCTTGTCGTAGAGTTTCCCATAACTGTTGATATTCTTTGGCAACGGAGTCGGGTAAAACTTCAATAATTTCACTCTTAGGAAAAGCCGCAATACTACTTTTGACATAAGCATTATTGCGTAAATCTTCAGGAATTTTGCTGTCCTTTACCGTTAGTAGGAGAGGAGAAAGTCCTTCTGTCCAAAGAGAAATTTCCCAAGCCGGATTTTCTTGCCAACAAAAATCGAACCATTGTTGTAATATGGCGCGATCGCCTTCACTCATTTCTCCTTGAGGTTGTACCCACAAATCCAACCAAGTTGCTGTTCCCGAAGCCGGCACAATCACTTCTATATCCCGATAGCGTTGCTGAAGAGGCAAAATATCATGAGACCAGCCAATTGTTGCCCAGACATCTTCTAAGATCAAGGGTTGTAGATAATGGGTGGAACTGTAGAACTTTATTTGTTGATGCAGTTGCTGTAATTCGGTTTTTAAATTGGGAATGGCGGCTAAATTGGTTTCGTTGTAACTGCGACCTAACTTTTTGAGAGTTAAGCCGATGGCCTCTCTGGGTTGATCGACCATAGAAAGGCGATTTTTTAAATCCTCGTGCCATAAATCCGCCCAATCCTGGGGAAACCAGCCCAATTTTTGAAATTGCTTGCGATTATAAGCAATTACGGTGTTGCCAAAGCGATAGGGTGCGCCCCAGATAGCCCCTGCGTCGTCGCGATCGCCTTGGGAATTGCGCTTTACATATTGTTGTAAAGAAGCGGGTAATTGCTGCCACCCCCCCACAGTATCGGCGGCGATCGGTTGAATTAAATTCGCCGCGATCGCCCGTTCAAACCAGTAGTTTCCTAACGTTACTAATTGCGCCCGTTCTGCCGGAGATTTGCCTAAAAATGGCAATTTTCGCCAAAAGGGAACTTGAGCTTCTGGATCGTTTTTTTGCCAGGTTTGCAAGCGTTCGTAGATCGAATTAAGCTTAGTTTCTAGCAGAAACTTCAAAGATGTTTCCGGGATTGTACGCCGAAATTTTCCTGAGAGTTGCGCTGGAATTGAATTATTCAGCACCAAAATTTTTAAAGCAGTATTGGCATCGCATCCCGTCAAGAAAGGCAATGAAACTGTTGTTAATGTAACGTAACGAACAAAAGAACGACGACTCAGCATAAATTAAATAAAAATGAATAGTTTTGAAATTCTATGAAATTTTCAATCGTTAAATGAATCCGCAATGTTGACCATTTTTTTAAAATGGCACATAGCATAAAAGATGAAAGCTTTTCCCCCGCCAATGTTATGAATGGACTTCATCAAAATCTTATTGCCCTCGATCGTAAAATTGATGGACTATACACAGCCATCGAACAACTCAATCAGCAAGTTGCGATGTTAGTAGCTCGCGACCAAGAATGCTCCCCTCTCATAACACCCGTACCTCCTATCCCTCAGTCTAGAACTCATCATCGGCTGAAATCGCCGACGGAATCCCAAGTGCCGTGGTCAACTAAAATGACTCACAAAGACATTCTCCTGGATGACAGCGATTGGGAACAAATACCCAACCTCGAACCCGAATCGGCCATCCCTAATGACCTCCAAGTTCGCCGTCTCACCGCTCAAGTAACTGCTGCTTATAATCGCATTGCTGCCCTCGAAGAACAACTCTTAGCGCGTCGCTCGCAAAGTTCTGTCTAAAACGCCTTGAGTCTAATTTGAGCCGTCCCGTTCAACCGAAGCGTTAAAGTAAGTTTGGTCAATGAGCGCTTCGATCGCAGCCAAAAACTGAGTTGAAGTCCAATGACAATGCAGATGAGCGGCGATCGCGCAACCTCCCGCTCCCACACCTTCCTTCACATAACCTTGCTCGTAAGCCCGTAACGACTCGTACCTTGAAGTCGTAAAATCGAGTTGCGTTGCCAATAACGGTACATCCCCCACTAACCGGGCTAAACCAGGGGTATCTCCTGTAGAATCCTCACTCACCCAACGAGTCGTCCCCACCACCACCTGCTGCGGTTGCCAAGGCAGATGGTACGCAGCCCCTAAACGCTGCATCAAAGCATACACCGCCAGCATTTGCGTTCCCCCAGCAAGTAATACCCCTGTGGTTCGACTGACTGCCATCGCGATCGCCGCCGCCGCAATCTGCATCGGATCCCCCACTGCCGCAACTACCACCAACGGATCGACCTCCCCAGACATCGGCCACAATTGAGCTTGTTGTAGCCCTTGACGCACAACTTGCCACTTTTGGGCGTGATTGCACTGGGGATGGGAACTATTCACCTTACCGACGGCAGCAATCCCTAAGCCAGTCAAGACACTCAATGCCGTTGTCGTACCGCCCACTACGCATTCACTGAGGATCGGATAACTCTGGGGATAAGTGCGAGTAAACTTTTCGCCCCAGGCCGTACCCGCCTCAAATAGCCGTTGAACCGTCGTTAACGGTAAGGCTGCTCCTGTAGTCACGCATCGGGCGGGAGCGCCGTTTAAGGGGATTACGGGGACGCTTGGGGCATGAATTAGCCCGGCATCGAGGAGGTGAATCGGCATCTGGAGTTGGGCGATCGCCGCTCGACTGATAAAGGCAGGAGAAACCCCCGCACTGAGAGGGGGTAAGGGGTATCGGGGATTGGCTTGCGGGCCTTTGGCTAAGAATTCCGCATCTGCTAAAGCGGTATAAGCGCGATCGCCCGGAGTCGCCCCCGCCGCCGAAATTCCCTCCATTAATCCGGTTTCCGTAAAGCCCAACACGCAGGCGTAATGGGGGGTTTGCTGTTTTCTGGCTGCTAACCAAGCCAGAGCGCGATCGCTATTTTGGTAGATTTTGATATTAGTTATTGGTTGTTGGTTGTTGGTTGTTGGTTGTTGGTTGTTGGTTGTTGGT
>JAWQFT010000094.1:0-20625 GCA_035968055.1 Jaaginema sp. PMC 1080.18
TAGTCTAGCGTTGAGCCTATTTTAGAGTAACCCCAAAGAGCCAAAGTTTCTGACAACTTTGCTGGGGCATTCATCCCACTCCCCCCCGATTGCCGACTGCCGACTGCCGACTGCCGACTGCCCAAAAACCAATCCCTACTGCCCCTGATTAGGCTGATAACTGAAATCACCCTTGCATCGCTTTCGCCAACTCCTGGGCCACTTCAGGACGAGAGAATTGCGGAGGGGGTAACTCACCGCGACGCAACATTTCTCGTACCTTCGTCCCCGAAAGATGAACTCGGTCTTCCGGGCCACTCGGACTCGTTTTTGTCGTTGCCATTTGTTCCGTCCGCTTGCAGTAGAAAGCGTGTTCAAACTTCATCGGCATAATCCCCAACTCTCCCGGTTCAAACTCATCGAAAATGTGTTGCGCGTCGTAAGTCCCGTAATAATCCCCGACACCCGCATGGTCGCGACCGACAATAAAGTGAGTACAGCCATAATTTTTGCGAATCAAAGCGTGGAAAATTGCCTCCCGCGGCCCCGCATAACGCATCGCGGAGGGGTTAATCGCCAGAATTACCCGGTCTTGGGGGAAATAATGCTCCATCATAATTTCGTAGCAACGCATCCGCACATCTGCCGGGATATCGTCGCTTTTAGTAGCCCCCACCAAGGGATGCAGAAATAAGCCGTCAACAGTCTCTAAAGCGCACTTCTGGATGTATTCGTGGGCGCGGTGGATGGGATTGCGGGTTTGGAAGCCTACCACGGTTTTCCAGCCTTTAGCGGCGAACATTTGGCGAGAAGCTGCCGGGTCGATTTGATAGGCGGGGAATAAGGGATGAGGGTCGCGTTCTAACAGCCAGACAGGCCCGGCTAAATTAATTGCCCCTTGGTCGTAAATAACTTTAACACCGGGATGTTTGGTTTCGTCAGTTCCATAGACATTTTCGGCTTCGTGGGCTTTGCTGTAGCGATATTTTTGGGTGAGTTCGAGAATCCCCATAAAACGTCCGGTACTGTCATCAAGGCGAATCCAACTGCCTTCTTTGAGGGGTTCGGCTTCGTCTTCGGTGACGGATAACGTGACAGGAATCGACCAGGGTGTACCGTTAGCCAATCGCATATCAGTGACAACGGTTTCGTAGTCGGACTGTCCCATGAAGCCAATGAGGGGGCTAAAACCACCAATGGCAATCATGACTAAATCCGAGGCTGCGCGGTCGTCAATGGTAATGCGAGGCAGTTTGTCTGCTTGGTCGAGAAACTCCTGCTTTTCAGCAGCAGTGGCAATCCGGTTAATCAGATGACCGCCGTGGGGAGCGTTATTGTAGAGGGAACTCATGGATTGTGTTTTTTACATTTCAACCATTTATCCTATCAAGGGATGCGCGATCGCGCTTTACCACTTCCCAGGACTTTAATGAAACGAAGGTTTTGACTCCGGTTGATAAATATAATCGTAGTCGAAAGGAAAGGGATGCAAGTTACGCACAATCGAAAATCCCAAATGACTAACAGTATCAGTGGTGAATGTTGCCATCACTAACTCTACTAACTTTTTCTGACCAATTTCTGGAACTTTGACAAAGTAATCTCGTTGAGCAAAAAAGAGATTCTTGTCTTTAGGATTCACAATACCGTTAAGTTTATGGGTGTGTTGAATTGGCTTGATATAAGTGTAGAAGAAATCTTCTTGGTTAGTTTGTAATAAATACAAGCGTTCGTGTTGCAGCCAGCTCATTTTAAACATCATTTCAATGACTTCAAAGCCTAAGATATAGTTTAAAACATAGGTTTTTTCCTCTGGGCTAATGACCAAACGTAACGCCGATTCGAGGTACTTTTCTGGCTGACAGCGTACATCCTGAGCCGAGTGGATGTAAAACTGACGAATGTAAGCCCGCAAAAAAGAAGACGTAAGTCTTGTGTCTATATGGAAACTTTCGAGATGGCGTTGAACTTTGGCTTGGGTATCGTAATCTTGAATAATTTTGGCAATAATACCGTCAGCCGTATATTCATCCAAAAAGCGACCTTGAATTTCTGGAGATGCACCACAGAGTAAGTAACACAAGGACAATAAATAACGGCGTTCTTGCCAAGGCAGCTTTTCTGCCCAGTTTTTGGCTTTCTGAGGCAGTTTATCTAACATTTGATCGACCTGGGTTGTCTCTGTCCCCAAGGAAATAACATCGAGTTCCATGGCCTTATTCTGTTTGAGCTATCGGCTTACTTTTTGTTAATTCGGGTCAGATTGTTACGATTTTTTGGGTACAAAATAATAGTAAATATCACCGAATAATTACAAAGGTGAAGCGGTAGAGCAACAGAGGTTGTAGGTGTTGAAGGCAAAGGCAAGTTCTTATTCAGAGCGTAATTGGTTTAGTTTATTGCGGACTGCTTGGATATCTTGCCACATTAACCATTTGGGACTGCCTTTTTCCTTGGAAGGATTCCGCAGTAAATAAGCTGGATGGAAAATTGCCATGCACAACCTCTGATTCCATTCTAGCCACTGACCCCGCACTTTACCGATCGCTTTTTTTTCACCCGTTAAAGCTTTGAGAGCGGTTGCTCCGGTGAATAAAATGATTTTAGGGTCAATTAAGCGAATTTGCTCTAAAAGATAAGGTTTACAAGCAGCTATTTCGGGGGAGAGGGGGACGCGATTGCCAGGGGGACGACATTTCACAATGTTGGCAATGTAGATGTCTTGGTCGGTATTGAGTTTAACTGAATCGAGAATTTTTTCGAGGAGTTGACCGGATTTACCGACAAAGGGTAAGCCAGTTTCGTCTTCTTGTTGACCCGGGCCTTCCCCAATAATCATAATATCTGCTTGGGGATTGCCGCGACCGACAACGACATTTGTCCGACTTGCACTCAAACCGCAACGCTGACAGGTTTGGCAATGGGGGATGAGTTCTTCTAAACTGGCGTAGGTGTGGGGGGGAATGGGAATAGCCGCATCTGTGGGAATGCGCTCTTTTTGTTGGGAATTGAGGCTAGAATCAGCTTCGGTATTGAATAAACTGAGTTGTTGGTCTTCAGTCATAAGAACAGGGAAGAATTAGGACGTAGATGCACAATTGGATGGCTTTTGTCATTGTAGGGTAGAGGGGCGGTTTCTTGTAGTCTCAGAAAATGAGGGGTTTGTTTAACAGAATGTCACGGGAATTAGGGTTTTTATGGGATTTTAGCGATGTTGGTCGAATTTTGGGTAACAAAATTTACTTTGCGTGGTTGAAGCGAGTATCAAGTAAGCAATCTTGTCTTGCTTCTAGGGCAGTTGTTATTAATATTGTTATCGCAATTTTATGGGTGAGTTTAATTGTAGTGAGTTTTTCCAGAATTTAGGGCTTTGATATGAGTCAATCTTCGTTAATGTTAGAGCAAATTATTCGCGATCGCATTACCCATTCGGCTAACAATAAAATTCCGTTTGTGGAGTTTATGGATTTGGTGTTATACCATCCAGAGTGGGGCTATTATAGCGGTGGTAAAGTGGAAATTGGCTCGCGAGGGGATTTTTTTACTTCGGTGTCTCTGGGGGCAGATTTTGGCGAATTATTAGCCATCCAGTTGGTTCAAATGTGGCAAGTTCTCGGTCAGCCGCAGCCTTTTATTTTGTTAGAAATGGGGGCGGGTAATGGGGATTTGGCGAGAGATATTCTTCAAACCCTAGAAGCACAGTTTCCTGCGGTTTTTGCCGCGCTAGAATACTGGATTGTCGAGCAGTCTCCTGCTTTGATTCAACGCCAAAAAGCAGTTTTAGCAGATTATACGGTGCAATGGCAAGATGAGTCTGAGATTGAGGATGAGAGTCTCACGGGCTGTATTTTTGCTAATGAACTTGTTGACGCTTTTCCAGTACATCAAGTCCGGGTAGAAGACGAGGGATTAAAGGAAGTTTATGTTACTTACTCTGAAGCGGGATTGATTGAAGTAACGGGCGAACTTTCAACACCCCAATTAGCTAACTATTTCCGAGATATGGCAATTAATTTAACTCAGGAAGATTATGTTAAACCTTATCAAACGGAAGTAAATCTTGCGGCTTTATCTTGGTTAAAAACGGTTGCGAGTAAGCTTAAAAAAGGCTACTTAATGACGATTGACTATGGTTATTCCGCCCAGCGCTATTATAATCCCAGGCGCGATCGCGGCACGTTACAATGCTATTATCAACATCGCCGTCACAATAATCCCTACATTAATCTCGGTCAGCAGGATATTACCACCCACGTCAATTTTACCGCTTTGCAATATTACGGCCAGCAGTACGGTTTAACAACCC
Source organism: Jaaginema sp. PMC 1080.18 (assembly GCA_035968055.1). Taxonomy (GTDB): domain Bacteria; phylum Cyanobacteriota; class Cyanobacteriia; order Cyanobacteriales; family Spirulinaceae; genus Jaaginema. The sequence goes on from JAWQFT010000094.1 coordinate 4,286, forward strand.
TCGGTCAAACTAAACAGGGAATGTTTCTCATGGCTTTGGGTTTAGGAGAAAAACTCAATGCCTTATCTAGGGGTGAGTTTGACGCAGCCCAAATTTTACACCGTCGGGATGCCCTACATCAACTGATCGACCCGACGGGATTGGGAGGCTTCGAGGTACTAATTCAAGCCCAAGGACTCAGGGACGCGGAAACCTCCCAACCTCTCAAAGGCTTATTTCTGCCTGAATTTTAAGTTTGAGCGGTAACGGGGGTCGGTTGTAGTAAGCTGAGAAGGTGACCGTCGGGCGATCGCACTGCGGCTACTTTTCCGAAAGAAGGTTCGCGGACTCTCCCTTCGAGTTTAGCCCCCAGACTTTCGAGTTTTTCGAGGGCTTGGTAGACATCCTCCACATGAAAGCTCAAAATGGGAGATTGACCCGTTTGAGCGGTTTCTTGAGCATAGTGTAGAGCAATGGTCGTACCATTAGCATCTAACTCAGCCCAACCGGGAGTTTTCATTTTGATAGGTAAACCCAAGCCTTCGTTGTAAAATTTGACGGTTGCGTCGATGTTTTCAACCATCAACATGACGTGCTTAAATTCTGCGGCCATTGTTCTAAAGTTCTGTACTTTTCTATTTCTAGTATAGAAACAATCCCGATCTCTATGCTGTCGTGACGGAAAAATGAAGATACCGCATCTTCCCAAATTTCTATCATGGCTAAGTCTGTATCTCCCTTACTTAAACCAGGCGCGATCGCATCCCCTCCTGATTCTACCCAAGTTTGGTTCGTCGCGATCGCGTTTTCGATTTTGTTGCATTCTGTTGCTATTTTGGGGTTTTATTGGTACAGAACACCGACGATGACTCAGACTCAAACCACTTCAGAAAAGCGCGATCGCCCCCTTCCGGTAGAATTAATTGATATTGTCGCTTCTCCTTCTGTCTCAACTGTCAAATCCTCACCGGAAAAGGTTGTAACGAGTCCTTCTCCCAAAACAATCGCTTCCTCACCCACCCTACAATCTCCGAAAGCCAAAACGCCTTCTCCTGTTTCAACTTCTCGCAAAACAGTGCAACCCTCTTCTACACCCACACCCCAACCTACTCGTACACCAAATTTATCCCGTACACCCAAATCGTCTCTTTCACCCCAACCATCTCCGACAACACAACCTACACCGACAGCAACACCCAAACCGTCTCCTTCACCCCAACCCACACCGTCTACAACACCTCAATCATCTCCCTCACCCCAACCATCTCCGACAGCGCAACCCACACCGTCTCCAAAACCCCAATCATCTCCTTCTCCCCAACCCCAACCATCTCCAACAGCGCAACCCCAACCATCTCCAACACCCCAACCCTTTCCGACACCGACAACCCAACCCTTTCCGACACCGACAACCCAAACCAGCAATAGCTTTGTTGTCCAAGTGGGAGAAATGCGTCGGGGATGGAGTGGAGATGTTGTCACGCAAATAGCCCAAGTCCAACAAACCGAAAAGCAATTAGCCCGTATTAACTACCTAACGCCTTTAGGAATTCAACTCAACGGGATATTGCGGTTAGAAACCGTTATTGTGATTGAAACTAACGGAAAACCCACCGTTTACCCAGAATTCACCCAAGTCCTACAAGGAAATATTAGCCAAGAACAAGCCGGACAACTGGCAAAAGCAATTCTCGAACAATGGCAATTTGAACCGACTTACATGGAAGGTCAGCCTGTGGCACAAGATTACACCATTCAGCTAACTTTGCGGTCTTTATTGCCTTGAGGGAGTTGCCGAATTAATCTCCTTGCTTATTGAAGAAGAGTCGTGCTACCATGAAAAAATATCGTTCAAAAATGCGGGTATAGTTTAGTGGTAAAACCACAGCCTTCCAAGCTGTTGATGCGGGTTCGATTCCCGCTACCCGCTTATTTTCTCTCACTCCTCTTTCCCAACTGATGTCGCATTTTTGGCGTGAGGGTCAGTATATTCACGCCAGCGTCGAATTAATCCAGCTTTGAAGTCGATAATAATGGCATTTTCAGCATAGTCAGATTTGCCGTTTTTACAAGCTTGCCATATCCATTCGACTACTGCGCGATCGCCTTCTACTAAAATGCGTTGAATCTCGATTTTTATCTCATCGCAGCTTTGTAAATAAGTGCTTGTGGCTGCTTGAATTTGGGCTTTTCCTAGGAGACGATAGCCGGGTAAAATCATCTCAGCATCGTTGCGAAATAAAGAAGCAAAAGTTTGAGAATTTTGATTCATGCAAGCATCTGTCGCGAGTTTGATGATTGAGCGAATTTCTAAAGGTGTCATTTCAGTTATCAGTTATCAGTTATCAGTTATCAGCATAATCGCTGTTGAGGCGATGACTGAATGTTACTCTGCTTCTCCGATAAGGGTAAATGCAGCCCAATCGCGGGGTTGGGGATAAGTGGCTTTGGTTTTGAGGATGGCTTGACGCAGGGCGATCGCGTAGTTGGAATTTTGCTGGATTTGGCGGTAAAATTCTACCATCAGGTCTGCTGTGGGTTGGTCGGGGACTTGCCACAGAGAAACAACGAGACTAGGGACTCCTGCGGCAATAAAGGAACGGGATAAGCCAATTACACCGTCTCCGGTAATGTCTCCTTGTCCGGTGTCGCAAGCGCTGAGGACGACTAATTTGGCGTTAAGATCGAAGTCGAGGATTTCTCCGGCTGTGAGGAAGCCGTCGTGGGAGGGAGAGGCTGCGAGGGCAATTGCCCCAGGAATGCCTTGATTGAAGTCATCGAGTAAGCCATGAGTGGCTAGGTGAATTAGGCGAGCAGAGGGCATTAGAGCGCGAATTTCGGCTTCTGTGGCGCGATTTTGAGTGATGGCTTTGGTATTGAGGAGATTGGCGATCGCGATCGCTTCGGCTTCGGCTCCGGGTAAACTAGAAAGGGCTTCCCCGTTACTCAGGGTAGGCATTAGGGGATTTCCTACAATTAAGTCTAAATTGCCCGGTTGCAGGTTTTGTTGTTGTTGGCGCGTTTGGGCGAGAATTTGAATGGCGGGGGCAGTGAGTAGGGTATGCTTATCGATGAGGTATTGTCCGCTTTCGTCTGGGAGGGCGGCGAAGGGAACGAGAAACAACTCTTGCTGCGGCATGAAAATGACAGCATCGTTGGGGTTTGCGGGTAAAAATTCGGCAATAGGCTCAATTAAGAGTTGATGTAGTTGTAGAAGGCGATTGACAGTATCAATTTCCGTATCAATTTCTGTTTCTCTGGCTTGCACTGATAAACTTCCCCTCACACCCACTCCGATGTATTGACGACTGCGGCGGACTACTTCGGCTAAAGTAAGGTCAAGGGTAGTTAAATCTACAGCGCGAAAGTCAATTTTGCCGGTGGGTTGAATCACCCAGATGTACAGTTGCGCTCCTTTGGTTTTGAGTTTGCCGCGATGTAGGGTATCTTCGGGGACGATGGTATATTCAACGAGGGTGGCGTTGTGGCTTTTCGCGATCGCCCTTATTTCTGCAATACTAGGACTAGGGATAGTTTGAGGGGTATTGCTGGAGAGTTTGCGAGCGAGTAAAGCAACGAAAGCGCGACTCCTGCCTCGTTCGGAGGTTTCTAAGGCAGATTCTATTTTATTTTGGGCAATTAGGACTTGTTGCAGCAGATTATAACTGAAAAGTTGAGTTTCAAATAGGGAAACTTGGGCTGTATCGCTTAACCCCAGTCGCAAGTCATCGAGGAGAGAAAGGGCTTGGTTGAGTTGGCTTTCGGCTTCGGTGAGTTTTCCTGCAACATACAGGGTGTGGGCATAATTATTTAAAGCCAAAGCAGTTTCTCTGGGGATTTTGAGACTTTGAGCCAGGGTAATGCTTTGTTTATGATACGCGATCGCGCTGTCGTAGTCTGCCTGACTTTCGTACACCATTGCCAGATTTGACAAGGCTGTACTTTCAATTTGTTTTTGTTGGGTTTCCCTCGCAACTGCAAAACTTTCTTGATAAGCTGCGATCGCCTCGTCTAATTTGCCTTGGGCGTGATAAGCTGTGCCTAAGTTGTTGAGACTTTGGGCAATTGCCGTCGGGTTTTGGCTTTGACGGGCTAGGGTAAGGCTGGAGGAGTGATAATCGAGGGCGGTTTCGGTTTCGCCAAGATTGTTGTACACTGCCCCTAAGCTATCGAGGGCTAGGGTTTCGGCGTTAATATCCCCGATACTGCGGGCAATTTTTAAGCTTTGATTGTACTGCTCGATTGCGTCGTTATATTGCCCTAATGCTTCGTAAACATTGCCTAAATTCGCAATAGCTTTGGCGGTGTTGACGCGATCGCCCAATTGCCGCAAAATTACAATAGCTTCATTGTAGGACGCGATCGCATCATTGTAATTTCCCGACGTTTTATAGGTAATTCCCAGGTTTCCTAATGCGAGGGCTGTGGCTGCATCGTTATTTAAACTTTGACTCAGTTGCAGGGCTTCTTGGTGGGTTTGATAAGCGTTGCGATTATCCCCCATTTCCTGATACAAAATGCCAATGTTTTGCCAGGCTTGTAAAACTAAGGCAGGTTGTTGATATTGCTGCACTAAAGTTTGAAATTGCTGCCAATAGGCGATCGCTTCGGTATAATTGCCTTGAGTCGTGGTAGCTTGAGCTAAGTTAGCTAAAACTTGGGCTTGTTTCTCGCCATTTTGCGCCGCTTCGTACTTTGATAACGCTTCTAACCATAACGCGATCGCGCCCTCTACGTCATCTGTTTCGTATAACTCCACTCCCCTTTCCCAAGCAGCATTGGCTGTAACTTCTGGAGGAGTTTGAGCATAAATTTCAGGAGAAAAGTTAGGCGTTGCAACAGTTAAAAAGCAAGCCAGCAACAGCAAGCATAGCAGTTTAATCCAGCGTGACATCATAGAAGTTAAAAGAAGGATGAGGAGGAAGATAGGAGGTTACTTCAGTTTCTAATATTTCTTCGTCGCAATATTCTTCCCAGTCTTCAGGATCGATAATTTCTGGAAGTTGCCAATCGTTTGAAATCAAACAGTGGTTTTCTATTTCATCAAAACGACTAGAATTAACTTCTTGAAACTGAATGTTAGTTATATCAACATTATTATCACCTCTTAAATTAGCAGGAGAATTATCACCTCTGAGACTAACAGGCTCAACAGATTGTTGCGAACTCGTATTTGCCGATCTTAGGGATGAAGATGTTGGACTGGTAACGGGGGCTAAGATGTTCTGATTTTGGTTAGTAAATTCAATAGTTATTAAGTTAGAACTTGTAGTTTCGGATAAAGTTCGATCTAAAATAGCTTCAGATAAATTGGCATTAGAACCTTCTATAATTAACAATATTCCCTGTGTTCCACTTTGATTATTATTCAAAGTAGTTATATCAGTATCAACAATTAGTTCGCTGCCACCTTGTTTAATATTAATAGAGCCATTTTGCCTATTTGTAATAATACTAATCTCACGATTATTGTTAACGTCATAAAATCCAGTTACTGGATTTTGAGTAAAGTAGGGGATCGAAAAACTATTATTACTCCGAAAAATTTGGTTTGCATCAATCGCAATATTACTACCAAGCTCAAGGGGAGATGTAGCCCGAATAAATCCTATTTCAACAGAGCCAGATTGAGCAATTAAAGTCACATCTCCTGAGCTAACTTGTAAATCTCCTGTAACAATATTATTGAGAGTAGAAATTGTGACTGAACCTCCCATATTTGCAAATAAGTCTGTATAAGTAATAATATTACCTGTTTGCACAGAACCATTTTGAGAAGTGATGCGAACTTCACCACCTAATGTACGATTATCGGTCATTGCAGTTGAAAAAGGATTGCTATCATAATAAAAAGGTAACGTTTGAATATTGCCTGTAGCAATATTATTTTGGGCATTCAACTCAATGTTACTACCAATAACGTTGCCTGCTACAACATCTACAAGATTTACACGATCTCCCGTATTTTCAATAATTAAATTTCCTGCCGTAATATTATTGGCATTAATTACTAAACCACCGCCATCTGTTTGCAAAGTGTCGTTGCTATCTTCCATAATAAAATCACCATTACCATCGTTATCGCTATCCGCAGTAAAAGTGACAGTATCGCCATCCCCAGCTTGCAAGTCGAGTAAATTTCCTGCTAAATCTTCGATGATAATATTGTTAGTGGCTTCTAAAATAATGCTACCCGTCAAACTTTCTAAACGTCCCCGCGAAATCGTAAAAGTTCCTGTACCATCTTGAGCTAAAATTTCACTATCGTTGAGTTGAATATCATCCGCCGCATTAGCCGCATCAACGATGATAATATTCTCAGGATCGAGGAGTAATTGTCCATTGTTACCCACATCAACATTGCCGCGAAAAATCAAGTTTTCCTTCCCCGAAACCTCAACAAAACCATCCGGGGCGCTGATATTCCCGTAAAATCGAGTCGTATCATCTGCCCAAAGAATGGCATAATTACTATTAATTTCGGTATTTGTCCCGACAAAGGTATCTTGAGCATTAGGAATTGTCCCTTCCCCTTGATAATCGCCCCCAATCCGCACGATCTCGCCCTCGATTCGGGTAGTATCAATTAGAGAGACGCGATCGCCTAAAATATCAATATGAGCCGCCGTCAAATTTCCTGTAACCGTCGTTGTCCCTGTCACGGGAGTTGAGGCTGTGGTTTCGACGCTATCCCCATCTACCACTAATCCCGTCTCCACAGGGCTTCCCGTCAGTAACGCAGGTAAATCCAAAGCCGAGAAAGCTGTGGCTTGATTATTACTGTCTCTGGGGGGTAAAACTTCTACACTCAGAATGCTGTCGGGCTGTGAAATACGGACTAAATTTGTTCCAGGCACAGATTGAACCAGAATATTGCCATCAGGTGCGTTAATATTACCCGTATTCACCACATTACTGCCCAAAAGAGCGACATTCTGCCCAGGAGACACGCTCAAATCGCCAGCATTGACAATTGCCCCCGGTTGTGCATTATCGAAAGCCAAGAAAGTCGGATTCCCGGTTAAATTGAGATAATCGTTTTGTCCAAACGCTTCAAACCAATTATTATCCCCAAACCCGATTCCGGTGGCTGTTGTCGCGAAAAAATCCCCCGGTACATTGAGCGTAGCATTACTGCCAAAAATAATCCCCGCAGGATTCATCAAATACAGATTCGCGCTACCATTGCTCACCTGTATTAAACCATCAATAACTGACGGATTTCCTCCCACCACTCGTCCTAAAATGTTTTGTAGTTGCGGGGTAGCGAGAAAGTCGGCAATTTGGTTGGAATTGAGGTTAAACTGCTCGAAACTGTGAAATAAGTTTAACCCATCCCCCGATAATGTACCGCCATTAATCTCGATGCGATCGCCATCGAGAATTACGCTAGTCTGAGTATTATCATTAGCGGGAATAATCGGAGACGCGATCGCGGATTTTGCCCCAAGTAGTAAAATAAATCCTAATATTGCATCTGCGGCAAATTTATTGAGTTGTCGCATAATTTTTAGTTGTTTAAAAACAGTCATGAGCCACGAATAACTGGCGCTTCAAAAAAGCTAATTCGTTGAAATATTGTCAGCCTAACACAAAATATTCTTTCTGTCCGTAAAAATACGGAAGTCAATGATTCGGTACTGCCAAATCTTGCTCTAAAATGTGCTGACATTGACGCTCATATTCCCTTAAATGGGGATTATCTTCTGTGTTTTCTGTAGTCAACTTGCAATTTTCTAAGTTCGCTTCTAGAGAATTTACAGATTCCTCGCGGGGAGGTGGGGGAACAGTTGGTATCGTACCTGTCGCTGGTGAAGAAATATCGCCTCGCAAAGCAATATTGCCATTTGAGTTGTTGCTAACATTATTCGCAACTGAAGCATTGCTAGGAGAAATAAAAATAATCTCAAAACTTCCTAAACTTCCCGCTTGATTGATTGAACTGGCAAATACAGAATCTTGTAAAGTTTGTCTAGCGCGAGAATTAGTACTCGCATCAATAGCAATAATTCCTCCCACTGTACCGCTCGCATTTACAGATAAATTCCGTGTAGTATATTGACGATTTTCAGTCAAAAGAATAGTCCCAGGCGAACTAGGAGTAAAAGCAGCAAAAGTAACAGGATCGCTAGGAATAAAAGCTCTGGGGTCATTAGCAACACTTAACCCATTATCAATTGCTCCAGTTTCAAAACTATTGCCGCCGTGTTGAATGCGAATACTACCACCTAATCCGTTATAATCTCCTACTAAAATACTCACAGGGTAACTAGAAACATCAATATTAATATCTCCTTGTAAATTAGCCCAAGCCGTCGCATCAAAACCTCGCTCTTGAATTAAAAATTGAGTCAACTTAGGATTATAACTAGGTGAATTCTGAGCATTATAAGTTAACCCTGGAAACGCAAGATTAGCAGCTTCGGCACGAAACAAACCATTAGTTTTAATATTAAGATCGCCGCCTCTTGTCCAAATAGTTTGTACTGTAATATCGCCTTGTAACGCTTGTAAATTAATATTACCGTATGCACGAAGATCGCCTGCTACATTCAGATTGCCCTGAGTCGCAGTTAAATTCAAAAAAGCTTGTCCAACATTAGTAGAATTAGTTGTATCGAGTCCCCCGGCTGCGATGGTTGCCCCCGTAATAGTTAAAGCACCATCTGTTCTCAAAATATTACCAGCAGTCATTTGAAAACTGCCATTGCCATTGCCATTTGCGTCGGCAATCAAAATAGTTTCCGTGTAACCTGTTGGAATATCCAAAACATTAGTGGCAATGTTTTGAATACTAATATTTTCATCAGCCCGAATACTGAAACCCTTACTTTGAATTCCGTCCAGTGTAAGACTGACATTATCTGCAAGAAAAGCATTATTACCAACAACGGCAATTTGCCCGCCGGGAGCGCCAAAACTATTTTGAGAAACATCCAAATTTCCAGTGATAATAGCCGTACCGGGAGCAGTAGAAAGCAATGTTCCTAATTGAGTTTGTACAGTGTTATTACCATTCAAAACTAAGCCCGTTGTTACCCCACCACTATTCGTTAATAAAGCGGGCAAATCGAGAGGTGTAAAAGGCAAAACTTGACCTTGGGCGTTACGAGGTGGGTTAACTTGGAGGTTGAGAATATTGCCCGCTTGGGAGATTTGGACTAAACTTGTACCGGGAACAGACGCGATCGCGATCGCCCCTTCCTTACCGCTTAAAGTTCCCGTATTCGCCACTGTACCGCCAATTAAGCCCACAGTATTGCCAGGATCGACAGTAAGATTACCGCGATTAACAATTGTCCCGGCTGTGGCTAAATCGAAAGCAAATTGGCTCGGATTTCCCGTCAAACTCGCATAATTATTACTACCCGCACTATTAAACCAATTATTACTCCCAAAACCAATCGCAGTAGCCGTTGTCGCAAAAAAGTCTCCTGACACATTCAAAGACGCATTACTACCGAATATAATACCCGTCGGATTCATTAAATAAAGATTCGGATTATTACCGCCAGAAACGCGAATTAAACCATCAATAATCGACGGATTATTACTCGTAATTCTGCCTAAAATATTGACAATATTAGCATTATTTGCTACAAAATCAGCCGTATTTGCGACGGGCAAATCTAACTGAGAAAAGCTATGAAATTGATTATTTCCGGCAACCGTTCCCCCAGTAATGGTATAAGTATTGCCCGCAAAATTAACAACAGTTCCCGTGCCATCGGGCGCGGCTGTCACTTGTGCTTGTACCGGAAATGATGAAAATAAAGACAAAATAATTCCGGCGAATCCAACCCTTTTTAAACCGACAAAATCATCATTCATCATTCAATCCATCCTGGTTACTTCACATTTCGGTGCGTTAATAATGCACATTTTTAGCGATGTTATACCACTACAAACCTGTATTAAGGAATTTCTCAATTTTGTCTGCAACTGGCGATCATACTGTCAATGTAATCTCAAAACATTGCTGCGTCATTATTTTTGCCCAGAAAGAAAAATCCGCTACCTCTCGGTAACGGACAAAAAGGGGTCAGACTAAAATAAAAAGAACTAAGGACTTCTCACTAAATCGCTAGGAACGACAACGCGACTGCCTTGAGTGATGCGAATTTGACTTAACACCGTCACCGCGCGACGATATTGGGGATCGTCAAGGGTGCCGCGTAGGGAAGGATTCAACCCCAAAAGTTGCTCTTGCGTCCCCGTGAGGTCGATTTCGATATCTGGGGCAATCCCTTTTTTATTGATATCAATGCCACTGGGAGGATAATAGCGAGAAACCGTGACAGCTAATCCCGAACCATCGGACAAGGAGTGAACCGATTGTACCGTGCCTTTCCCGTAGGTACGCGATCCCACAATAGTAGCCCGACCGCTATCCTTGAGCGCTCCTGCTAAAATTTCACTGGCACTCGCTGAATAATTATCGACTAAGACCACTAGCGGTAAAGTAGTTAAAGCAGTGCGATTCGCTGCATACTCTTGGTCACCTCCCAAACGATCGACAGTTTTGACAATTGCCCCCGTTTCCATCCACATTCGAGCAATCTCGACGCTGGCAAACAGCAAACCGCCAGGATTACCCCGCAAATCCAAGACAAAGCCTTCCACCGCTTGGGTTTCCAGGTTTTCGATAGCGGCTTCCATTTGTTCGGCTGCATGGGAACTAAACTCATCGAGGCGCATATATCCCACTTTCATTTGGCCTTCGTTTTTGATGCTGTAGTGTAGCACAGGCACTTCCACGTTAGCGCGAGTCAGAGTCACTTCAAAAACGCCCTTACTATCTCGCGAAAGTTGCAGGGTAATATCTGTCCCTTCTTCGCCTTTAATTAACTCTGTAGCTTGTTCGAGGGACATTAAGGAAGTAGGTTTGTCGTCGATGCGAAGAATGCGATCGCCCTGTAAAATCCCCGCAGCACTAGCTGGAGAATTCGCCATCGGTTCAACCACCGTCAGGGTTTGGGTATCGGGATTCACCTCTAAACTGATGCCTAACCCCGACATTTCCCCCGTAGTTTGAGCGGTTAAATCTTCAAACTGTTTGGGGGTCAAAAAGCGGGTATAAGGATCGCCTAGGGTGCGTAAAGCTTGACGAATGGCACTGTAAGCTTGGTCTTGAGACGTATAATCGCGACTGAGGAGGTCTTGGCGCACTTGTAACCACTCCTCAGCTTTGAAAGTGGTGTGAACAAAATCGCGGTTGACGATTTGCCACATTTCATCAACGATCGCCTTGGGATTATCCTCAAGGGTAGATTCAGCTTGAACTGAGGGAGTTGTTAGCGGTAGGATAACGGCGGTTGCGGCCAAAGTCGCGATCGCGCTACGCAACACCAATCTCGGTAAAACGGTAAACAAGTCGTGGGGTGGTTGATTCATGGAGAAGTTTGAAGCAGGAGTAAGGTAATAGCTAGAAAATCAGGCAATCTCGCGACCGCTATAGTCTGAGATATTACAGCTAAAATCAGAAGCTGCGGCTATTTCTGGGCAATAACCGGGGGTAGTTGGGCAAATTGGTTTAACAAGAGCTTTTCACTGGGGATAACTCCTCTTGAGCTATAAAATCTAAGAGAATCTGGCGATGTCTGGGGCCAATGGCTCGAACTTGCTGGGCTTTCGCCGAATAACAAGTACCCTGTTCGATCTCTTGGGGAGTGAGTAACTTAAAATCCCACCCCTCTTGCAAAACCAAATCTTCTACAGAAACAGTCAAGGGAACGGCAAAAACATGGCGAATCACTTGGGGTTCAAAGTAACAGCCAAATTTAACTGGCTTTACTGTAAAAGTATAACCAATTTCTTCTTGTAACTCTCGCTTCAATCCTTGCTCTGGGCTTTCTCCTGGTTCGAGATGGCCGCCAAAAAATCCCCAGTAACCGGGGTAAGCAATGGTAGGAATATCGTCGCGCAGTTGCAGCAAAAAACAACCCTGTTGATACAAGATTGCCACCGCAACCACCCGGCGATCGCCCTGGGGGGATTCTTGAGAAAGACTACTCATCATGTATTACCTTCAAACGCTGCGTTTCCGTAACATAAACTTCTCCCAACTGCTGAGACGCGATCGCGACTTTGGTATAAACAATCTCCCCTTCTAGGATCGCCCTATCTCCCACTTGAGGTAATTCCTCCTGAGTCACAATCCAAACCTCACCACTTTTATCCACCAACAAATAAGCCCCACCTTTGAGAAAGGGAGCAACTTCTTCGACTACACCGTCCAAGCGAACGCGATCGCCTGCCTTCTGTGCAGTCACCGTGGCGATCGCGTTAGTATTTTTCAACATTGGCGGAACTTGAGTACAACCAATCATCCCTGCACTCAAAACCACCCCCAAAAAATACCTAAACGATTGTTTCATCGACCTATCACTTAATTTGTCACCAATTCTGGTTTAGAGTTTAATAACCTAAATAACTTCTATGTTGTAACGATTAAATTAACGAATGGCAATGACTCTGGCTCATCTCGGGCCACCCGGAACTTATACAGAAGCCGCAGCTTTGGCTTACGCAGCCCAGTATGGCGAAACCGAGCTTTTTCCTTACGGCAGTATTGCTCAAACCTTACAAGCCGTAGCCCGCAGCGAAACCGATGTGGGGGTTGTCCCGGTCGAAAATTCCATTCAAGGCAGTGTCGCGATGACTCTGGATACGATTTGGCTGCTCGATAACCTGCACATCCAACAAGCCTTGGTCTTACCGATTCAGCACGTTTTGATTTCCTTGAGCGACACCCTAGAAGCCGTCCGAACCGTATATTCTCATCCTCAAGCCCTAGGGCAATGTCAGCGTTGGTTGGAGACCTTTTTACCCGCAGCCCAGCGAATTGCTGCCCCTTCCACTACCGATGCTTTAACTTCCCTTCAGAGCGATCGCCAAGCTGCGGTCATTTCTTCGCGACGAGCGGCTCAACTTTATCATTTGCCCATTTTGGCAGAAAATCTCAACGATTACCCCGATAATTGCACCCGTTTCTGGGTTTTAGGGCCAGAAACCACGACTCAGGGTAGCTATATTTCTCTCGCCTTTGCTGCGCCAGCAAATGTACCTGGGGCGTTGGTCAACCCGTTACAAGTTTTAGCCGAGGGTCAAATCAATATGAGTCGGATTGAGTCGCGCCCCACCAAACGCTTGCTCGGAGAATATATCTTTTTTGTGGATATTGAAGGGGATTTACGCGATCGCGCGATTCAGAATGCCCTAGAAGAATTTGCCCGTCACACCGCTTCCTTCAAGATTTTTGGTAATTATGATGTCGCGACTATTTCCGGCTAGTTCTGGGCGCTTTAAGCGTCGAATCCGAGGGTGTTGCTGGTTTAGGGCATCTTTTCTGGGGCGATCGCGGCTTTAGGAATTTCCACGACAGGGCGATTAATGGCGATCGCGAGGCTATCTTCTGAGATTGAAATTTCTGGAGAAGATGGCGTTTCCGCGTATTGCCAAGCCCCATTATTACCGGGGAACACTCCTGACACCACACTGACAAATACTGCGGCGATCGCGCCCCCTCCGACCAAAGCCGCTTGTTGCCAGCTTCGTTGCCGCAAACGACGAAATACCCCTTGAGTCACGCAGTCCGGCGATTGCCCTTGGGGAACGGGCATAGCGTTCATGGTGCTGCGGAGTTTAATAATGCGTTGGTAGAGACATTGAGCTTGGGGATCGGTGTCGAGCCACTGTTGAACTTGTTGGCGTTCTTGGGCTGTGGCTTCGCCATCGAGGTAAGCACTCAACATTTCAAAGCGATCGCGTCCAAAACCGTTCATTTCAAATATGCTCTTGAGTTGCTGTTGATTGGGGTCAAACGACGAGGGATTCTTGCGTGATAGCGTATCACTTACGCAGTCTCGGTCTGGAGTTGATACGCACCCTGGTTCTAATTCGATCGTACTGCTTTTTTCGCTAGAGATCGCAGTTGGGTCGGAGAAATTTAGCTTTCCTGTAAATAAGGTTGTAAATCTTCTTGTAAGCGAGCGCGAGCGCGAGCAATGCGGGATTTAACCGTTCCCAGAGAAACACCCGTGATTTCGGCGATTTCGTCGTAGGGCAATCCTTGAATTTCCCGTAAAACGATGGTGGTACGAAATGCTTCGGGCAATTCCGCGATCGCCACGTGCAGTTTTTCGTAAAATTCGCGAGTTGCCAAACTATCATCTGGACTGGGATCGTCGGCAGCAATTTCCCAGCGCATTTCGCCATCATCCATTTGCCGGGGTGCATCTAACGACAAAGGACGAGCCACCCGCTTGCGTTTGCGTAATTCATCGTAAAACAAATTGGTCGCAATCCGGCTCAACCAACCCTTAAATTTATTAGGTTCGTTTAAACGCTTGATATTGCGATAAACCCGAATCCACACTTCCTGTGCGAGATCGGCGCGGTCTTGCCAGTCGGGAGCTAAATGATAAAAGAGCTTGTCTACATGGGGTTGATAGCGGCGTAGCAATTCAGCAAAAGCCGCCCGATTGGGTTTAACTCCTTCCTGACAACGCACAATCAAATCGTAATTGGGGAGTTTGTCAGGAGACACTGAGGTTTGAGGCGTTTTAGCCTCAACGGTTGACCAGGATGCAGAAATTGATTGACTCATGGGTGACTTGTAAGGACTGAAGTTATCTCCTCTTTTCATTTTGACCGGAAAACTTCGGGAAAGTTCCCCAGTTATTACCCATTGGTTATTGTCACAATCCCCATTTTCTCCCCCCGACTGCCCACTGCCCCAAAAACCCCTTTACTATAAGTTAGAACCACTATTAGGGTTGGGATTTTCAAAGTTGTGAGCGTTAGTTTTTAGTAAAACATTAACTTGTTCGAGAAAGTTTTGACTTTCATTAGTGTTGAGACGTTCGCGACCTGCGTTAATATCTGGTCGATCGAGGTAACGGGCGATCGCCTCGTGAATTTGTTTGCTAATAATGTCTTGTAACTCCTTTTTCGCTTTTTGGCGTTGGTAGCTTGCCCCTTCCTCAGTGGTGGCATATAAAGGCAGTAAGCGGTTGAGGGCGTAAGCAGCAATATCTCCTACATCTAAAACGCGATTGCTGGTAGCTTCAATTTCCGCAACGCGGGTAATGGCTTCGCTGAGTACCAACTCCTCCATCACATTAATAAACTGTTTGCGAGGAACGGCAACTACTTCCCCCGTAAGTAACGATCCCATCAAGCGATCGAGGGCCATATACTCCTCGATGGATAACTCCGATGCGGTATCGCAAATTCTGCCCACTTCTGCTTCCATAGTCGGTGTAAGATAGCCGTCTTTGAGTGCTTGTTCGACAATTTTTTCAATACTACTGCTCATCGCTTTTATTTAGTTGCAAATTTAACTGGTTTTGTTTGTTGACTCAGATGAGGTTGAGGCTTAAGTTTTTACTTTAGCGATCGCGACTGCAAAACGCCAACCTATCAGCCCTTTTCTTGATGAAGATTTACTATCAAGATTTTAGTCGATTCCTTGAAAACGCCAAGGAACTGGATCGACTGCTTCTCCGAGAACATAAAGTCCCCAATGTAGATGCGGCCCTGTTGCTGCGCCTGTTGCGCCCACTGTACCGATTTTTTGACCGGCTTGAACGAAGTCTCCTTCCTTGACATCAATCTGCTGTAGATGCAAAAAGATACTCAGAACTCCTTGACCGTGGTCGAGACCGATGGTGTTACCGTGGAGGCGAAATCCTTGGGCTTCGCGACCCACTAAAACCACTCGTCCGGCGGCGGGGGCTACCACAGGAGTACCGCGACTGGCGGCATAATCAACTCCGCGATGGTAATAATCTTGAGCCAAGACACCATTGTAGTAACGACGCACCCCAAAAACGGTAGAGACCGAGCCGCGAGTGGGTCGCAAAAAAGCGCCATTCCAGAACTTTTCTGGAGTTACGGTTGCTTTAAAGTCAGCCACTCGACTTAATTCTAATTCTGTAGCATTCGAGCCACCTCCGGCAACGCGGATGCTTTGGGTATTGAAACTGCGATCGCGCAATCCCAAGGTCAGGTTACGAGTTTCGCCGTCTCCAGTCACCTGAAGACTCAAAGAACCCGGACGATCGAGGGGCGTAGTGGGAATTAAGGCCCGATATTGATTTAACCCATTGGTGGGAAAAATCGGCAGGGTTTGGCCTTCAAAAATGACGCTAGGGGAGGTACTGGGGTCATCGACTTGCAGCCACACCGAAATGGTATCGCCGAGTTGCGGGTTGTCAGGATTGACTCGGACTTGCAGGGCGAATACGGGTTCAACAAGGGCGATCGCGCTACTGATGATCCCGGCGATTATACTAGCTTTGAGCATTGGTTGTTGGTTGTTGGTTGTTGGTTGTTGGTTGTTGGTTGTTGGTTGTTGG
>JAWQFT010000095.1:0-20074 GCA_035968055.1 Jaaginema sp. PMC 1080.18
CCCCGATACCCCGCCTTCTCAGCCTTTGCCGTATCCCCTCTGGCATTGGGGAGGGAAAATCGCCTTAGCCTTGCTCGTTTGTTTGGGGGCAGGTGCAATGGGCTGGTTTGCGGGGAAAGCTTGGATTAACGCCCACATCTCCAATCCCACCCCAACCACTCCTACCACCGTGGGAGAACGCCCCGAATCCGAACTGGAGAACGCGCCCGAAACCTTGAGTTTTCCCCCCACAGGCGACCTAGAACCCGAACCCAACTTAGACCTTTCCTCCGCCGAACAAGAGCGTCAATCCGCTTTGCGCGATCGCCGTCTCAGCTTGGGTATTGATTACGAATTTTTCACCACCTTAGTCGATCTCGTCTTCGGACAACGCTATCCCGACCAAAACAATCGAGAACTCACCAATAGCGACGCAGACGCATCGTGGCGCTCTAAAAAAGCCGAAATTGCCAACGAAATGCTCAATCAACTCACCTCTTTGAGTAGCGAAGCCCGCTTTCAACTGGGAAATTACGACCGGGGCGATCGCCAAAGTTTGATTCGGATTGCCAACGAACTTCACCTCAGCAGTCGCGCCTTATACGACCTCACCGATGGAGCTTTCGAGCGCGCTTTTCCCGACTGGGCTGACCGCAATAGCGATCGCGTCCAACAACTGAGCGAACCCATCGGGCAAGTGTGGCAAGCCTTTATGACCGAACAAGTGCGCTACCTGGAAAATGGTATGGCTTTACAAGAAGTGCAAATTGCCCCTGGAACGAGTAGCGATCGCGTCGCCGGAACGCTACAACCCGGTGAAGGTCAAGCCATCATTGCCCAACTCACCAGCGGCCAAGTTCTCGATCTCTTTCTCAATGCCAACCCCGATATTTTAATCTCGTTCTACAGTCCCAGTGGTAACCAGATTTTTCTAGAAGATGCTCGCGATCGCAGTTGGACGGGTAATCTCCCCGAAAGCGGTTATTACGAAATTACCTTAGTTTCTACCTCTCCCCAACCCCTCGACTACAATCTTTCTTTATCCGTCAGCGCACCATTAGACAGCGAAGAAAACGAGTTTTAGAACCAAATACCCAAAAACCAACCCTGTAACACCGAAGCCAACAACGCCAAAAGTGACCCACTGGTATCACAAAGGCAAACGGATATAAAACGTACTGCCTCGATCGACTTCGCTGTCTACCCAAATCTCGCCATTATGTTGTTTAATAATCTGGCGACAGATTGCCAAACCTAGACCCGTACCGCCTTTGGCGCGAGAATCCGAGGCATCAACTTGTTGAAAGCGCTCAAAAATCATCTCCGTTTTGTCCGCCGGAATGCCCCGACCGCGATCGCGCACGCTAAATAAAACCGCGTCGGTTTCTAGAGTTACTGCTAAATCTACCTGGGTATCGGGTTCGGAGAATTTAATCGCATTACTAATTAAATTAGTCAAAGTCTGCAAAATGCGATCGGGATCGACCTCAATCATCAATGGAGGTGTATGGGGTTGTAGCGGTTCGCCATTCACCTGTAGAACGAGTTGCACTTGGGCTTGTTTTGCTAAAGATTGCATGGCATCCCTCGCTTGACACAACAAATCAACCGCCGCAGTGGGGCGTTTTACCGTTTTTAGGCGACCGGATTCAATGCGTTGTAAGTCGAGAATATCGTTAATTAAGCGCACCAAGCGGTCGGTATTATTAATCGCAATTTGTAGCATTCTCGTTCCCTGTTCCGATAAAGTCCCCAAGCGCCCCGTCCCCAACAAACCCAAAGAACCCCGTAGGGAAGTCAGGGGAGTGCGAAGTTCGTGACTGGCAATGGAGAGGAATTCATCCTTCATTTGTTCGACAGCAATGCGGTTAGTGATATCAACTTCGACGCTAAAAAAGCCTTTGACTCGATTGTTTGCCCCTAAGTCGGGAATATAGGTGGCGCTGAGGTAACGCTGTTGATGATTGATTTCAGGGGCATAAAATTCAAAGCTGACTTTTTCTCCAGATAATGCCCGACCTATGTATTCGCGAACTGCTTGATAGTAATCGTCTCCTAACACCGCCGCCACAGAAGACCCTGTAATTTGAGCGAGGGGAATATCGTACCAATCGCTATAGGTCTGGTTATTAAAGCGATAGTATTCTTGGCCATCGACATAGGCAATCAAAACCGGGAGAGCATCGGTAATGAGGCGTAGCTGCATTTCACTGCGACGCAACGCGAGTTCGGCCAGGAGGCGATCGCGAATTTCTTGTTGCAGTTTTTGGTTGGCACTCTGTAGTTGTGCGGTGCGTTCTGCAACTCGTTCTTCTAGGGAATTGAGCAAACTGGCTTGGGATAAAGCAATGCCGATTTGGTCGGCTAGGGCGGTAATGATTTCGATTTCGTCTTCTTGCCATTGTCGGGGACGAGTGACACTATGAATCGCGATCGCCCCCCAGAGTGTATCTCCGATAAAAATTGGCACGAGTAATTCCGCGTAAGCCTCTAACAATTCCAAACGGGATCGCCTTTCACGGTCAGACACCCCAGGAGTGGCACTCGCCGTCACATACTGACCGCTATTAAAGCTTTCCCAAGCCGTGGGTTCGGGAAAGGGGACGCGCTGATGTAGGAGGTCTAAGCTAGTCACTTGCCGATTGCATTGTTCTTGGACGATTTGGTAGCGAGAACAAGTTTCGATTTGAATCAGGGCAACGCGATCGGCATCAAAAAGTTGTTTGACTTCTGTGGCAATTGTGGCGAGAATTTCGTTTAAATCCAGAGAACGACGGATTTTTAAAGTCAGTTCCGTCATGAGTTCTAAACGTTGATACGCTTGTTGGCGTTGCTGTTCGGCTTGAATGCGGGGCGTAATATCGACTCCGATGGCTACGGCGGCATTGTTGTGGTGATATTTTTGGGCAACGAGGAGATAACTGCGCGGTTCGCCCTGGAGATCGAGGGCGATCGTTTTAGCTATAGCCGTTGAAGCCCCTTGTAAGAACTGTTCTAAGGGTTGAGTGAGGGGAAGGTCGTGGTGGATGAAACCGAGGGGTTGCTGGCTAAAATCCCCTGGGTTGAGGTCGAAAGCTCGCGCAAAACGATGATTCACCCCTAGGTAGCACAAGGAAGAGGAGGGGAGATCGGGGGTTGCCGAACCGACCCAAAAGACAAAACCGGGGACGGCATCGAGGACGGCTTGGAGTTGTTCGGTAGAACGGGCTAGTTCTCGTTGGGCCCGGACGCGATCGCTCACCTCGGTTTGTAGGATACTGTTGGCATCGAGGAGTTGGGCAGTGCGTTGTTCGACTCGCTGTTCGAGTTCGGTAGCGAGTTGTTCTAAACTGGCTTGTAAGGCGGCGCGATCGCTAATATCGCGGGCAACCCAGATTGCCGATTGAGCAGTAACCGGAGAAATACTAGCATCAAACCAATAAGTGCGATCGTGACAGGTTAAAGAATATTCAAAATGAACGATGGTTTGGGAAGTAATGGCTCGATCGAGGACAGCCTTAAACTGAGGAAATTGTTCTCCATCAAACAGGCGTTCTAGGGTTAAGTCGAGGATGACATTGGCGTATTCGTGGATTTGCATAAAACAAGTTGGCATTACCCGCACGCTGGGTTCTGAGGGAGTAATAGCCAGTACAATGTCGCTCATCGCCTCGAATACGCCCCGCAATTCAGCTTCATTGGTGCGGAGTTTTTGTTCGATGAGCTTGCGATCGCTAATATCTCTTGCGGTTAATAAGACGGCTTCTTCGTTGAGGGGAGACAAACGAGCATCAAACCAACAGGTACGATCGTGAAGAGGGAGGGAGTATTCTAGTTGAGTCGGTTGTTGACGGGCTAAGGTTGCACTCAGGCGATCGCGAATTCGTGCTGCTGTGGTTGGGGGAAAGATGGCTTCGAGGGGTTGACCGACTAAAGAATTGGCGTTGATTGGCGACACATTTCTCCGAGGGGACAAAGCCGAATGGGTGGGTGCAACTTTGAGACAGCGTCCGTGGCGATCCCAAACCGTAACCCAATCATCCATCGCGGCAAATAAGGCTTGGAGTACATCTCGGTCTTGTTTTTGTTGAATTGCCGTACCGAGTTGAGTTGCCACAGCCGTTACTAATGTGGTAAGACGGCGGTTGTGTTGAGAGCGTTGGGGTTGAGGCGATTTGAGGAGAAAAAATACCAACACGGCCAAAACGCGATCGCCCTGTTGCCATTGCTGACCATCTTCCGTCGCTGCGGCAGTAATGGGTACGCTCAAGACATTTTGAATCTCCAGGCGATCGACCCAATCGCGCCGGGCAAACCCCACTTCTGTACTGAGTAAAGCGTCTGTATCGAGGTATTCCGAATGTTGGCATTGCCAAGCTCGTCCCGGTAAGCCTTGACCGGGGGTAAAATGCAGTTGGCTGCTCATTTGGCGTAATTCTTGAAGTATGGCTTTGGGAGTTGCCGCTAAAGCTTCAGAAACATACCACGCTGGCGCATATTGTAAGGTTTGGCCGTCAATTCCCGGAATCCAAGCTTCGCCATAATGCCAACCGGAACTGAGAGCAACTTGTTGTAACGTGACTTGTAATGCCGTGGTAAAGTCTGGGGCTTCGCTAATGGCTTGGGTGACGCTCAACAGCAATTGAGTTTCTTCCTCGGCTTGTTGGCGGAGTTTTTCTCGTTGCTGAGTTTCGATGTATTTGCCCAAGCTTTGGGCCATAAGTTCGATAATCTCGCTTTCGCGGGCAACAAAGCCTTGGGAACGCACGGCAGGATCGAGAAAGTTGAGAGTGCCGTAAGCTTTATGGTTGACCCAGATGGGAGTGCTGAGATAGGCTTGGAAAACTTGGGATTCTGGGTTTTCGGCGATCGCGACGGTTCTTGATTGGGCGATCGCGTTGTGGAGTAATGCTAATGAGGGTTCGATAATCTCGGCATCGCCAGTCAGAGTCGAAGCAACGGCCAAAATACAGGGAGGATCGTCTTGAGTCGCGATCGCCCCCATCGCAAACCCCAACATCTCACAACCTGTCTGCAAATAATCTTGACACAGTTGTGGTAAATCTTGATAAGTGGTGGTATTGAGTCGATTCAGTTGTTTGAGACTCGCACTAAAATAGGCCAGCGCTGCGTTTTGCTGCTGAAGTTGTTGATTGGCACTCCGCAAACGCAGTTGATTCTTGATACGAGCCAACACTTCAACCATATTAAAGGGTTTCTCGATATAGTCTACGCCCCCCACCGAAAACGCCCGTACTTTGTCCATCGCGGTTTCCAAAGCACTGATAAAAATAACGGGAATATCGCAGGTTTGAGGATTAGCCTTGAGTTGTTCGCAGACTTCATAGCCGCTAATATCCGGCATCATAATATCCAGTAAAATTAAGTCTGGCGCGACAACTTGAGCCGCAGATAAAGCCATCGTGCCATTGGTGGTGGGTCGAGCGTGATATCCCGCTTGAGTTAGCATTTGCGC
This sequence comes from Jaaginema sp. PMC 1080.18, assembly GCA_035968055.1. Classification (GTDB taxonomy): domain Bacteria; phylum Cyanobacteriota; class Cyanobacteriia; order Cyanobacteriales; family Spirulinaceae; genus Jaaginema. The sequence goes on from JAWQFT010000095.1 coordinate 5,435, forward strand.
CAGTAAGCGCAAGTTAGTGGGGTTATCATCAACGATTAAAATATCGACTGAAGTGGTCATACCTTCATTGCAGTTGGGAGTCGGAGCTTAATCTCTTCTTTCTCAATTTAGAATAGATGTTCTAGCTCCGATCGCCCAAAGTGCAAATCGCCGAGCCAGGGACGGCACTAACACTAAAGTGTTGGTAAAGCCGGAGAATAAATACAGTCCTTCTTTTTGGGGTAATGCTCCGAGATAAGGCAGTAAGTCGGGACTAAACGCGACCAAGCAATGTCGCCAGTGACCGGGAATGGCGGCGATTTCGGGTAAAATGGGGGCAATTCCGGCTCTGATTTGGGACATACTCCCAGCAGCATCCAGGGAGGCCTTGGGATTGCTCAGGGTGCGGCTAATTTGACCGATGCACAAATGGCGATCGCGAAATTGAATGACTCCGGGATCGAGAATCGCCGGGGCTAGTTCTCGGTCGGGTTTGCGCCACAAAGGGGCGACGGTAGCCAGGGTGGCTTGGTTTTGCAAGGCAAGGCGTTGCAAGGTTGCTGGCACAATCATCCCTCGCAGTTGTACCTCCACGGGGGCGGTTTCGATGATTTCGGCATGGGTGAAGTAAAGCGGCACATCAATACCGACTTCTTGCAGTAATGCTCGACTGAAGCCCCCCGCACAGATGACAACGCGATCGCTCCAGTAGGAGTTTTGGGCGGTTTGAACCCCCGTGACTCGCTGTTGATCGTATAAGAAATTGAGGACGGTTTCGTAGCGTAGCGTCCCCCCCTGTCGCTGCCAGGCTTGTAAATACGCCTCAGTAGTTTTTTGGGGGTGAATGTGCGCGTGGGGCAGATGCAGCGCCCCGGCGATCGCGTTAGCATTGAGTAGGGGTTCGCATTCTTGGGCAGTTTGGGGATCGAGAAAAGTCGGCGCGATCGCGAACTTGTCGTAACTGGCTTTGACCGTGGCAATGTCTTCCTGGGGCGCGATCGTCATGAGCAAATCGATCTCGCGAAACTCTGTATCGGCTTCGAGTTCGGCACTCAAGTCTCGGTGTCGAGCCAAACCTTCCTCGCACAGTTGTTGGGTTTGGGCATCACTCCCCCCCCAATATCCCAAACCGCCATAGCTGTAGCGGGTGGCATTGTTTGGTGTTGCGGCGGTTTCTAGTAAAAGGACATTGCCCTTTTGCTGACTCAGTTCGTAAGCAAGGGCGGCTCCGGTTATGCCGCCACCAATAACAATCCAATCGTAACTTTTCATCAGCCTCTAAGGGGCAGTGGGTCTTAGGCAGTGGGGAGTGGTTTTTGGGCAGTCGGCAATCGGGGGGAGTTGAATTTTGCCCCTCCAAAGATGCCAGAAACTTTGGACTTACAGCAGACTCTCAAAATGGCTCAAAGCTATAATATACTGGAATTCAGCCTCAAAAAGTAGATTTAAGTTGGAAAGAGAGTTGATTGCGACCTCGATCGCGATCGCCCTTCTCGTTTTAGGTCGAGGGTTGCCGTTGTTTGAGTCCCCAAAGCGCGATCGCCCCCAAACCCAACCATAAGCCCGGTTCTGGCACAGAGGTACTGGGGTTAGACCCTTCATCGGGAGGTATTATCGGCGTTTCTGGGGGATCCCCCACAGCAGCCGTAATACCATTCCCCCATCGCCAGAGATAAGCAAGATGGTTAACCCCTGACAAATCGCTCACCTTAAATTCAAACACCCCCACTTGTAACGGCGTATGGCTTAAAGTTTGTATTTGTCCAGAAGTAGATTGATATTGTTGAGCAAAAATCCAATCAATCGTGCCAACGTCGGAATTAGGTTGGTAATACATCCGAAACCCCCCCAAACCACTCAAATCCCAAGTATAATCTCGCCAAGTCGCACTAAAAGCCGACAAATCCCAAGCATTGATTTGACCGTCGTTGGATTGGTCGTTTCCCGTCAATGTTCCCGTTAAAAGACTACCGTCTAATTCTGTTGAAAATGAAGCCCATAGAGACGCAGCTTCACTGGGTAACGGTTGACCCAAAAATTGGAGCGCGATCGCACCGACTAATCCGCCCCCGATTTGCCACCAAACTTTCATAACCCTCTCCTAGTATTTCCCAGTAAAAAATTCTCTAACGGCAGTTCAAATTAGTAATTTTACTGACTTTGAATTTACTCCAAATATAGGATAACGGTAAATTGACCCCCAAGGAACTATTGAGATTATTAATTTTTGAAAAAATCAACCCCTCCCCCCTCAAAAAATACTAGAACAAACAGTCTGAAATTTACGCCGCCAACCTCGCGATGAATGACACCCAAAAACTCGCAGTTTTATTTTCTACCTTCAAAAAAAAGAGCAGTGTTTCTCTCTCATCTCAAAAAAACACTACTTCTAACCCCAATTGAAAGCCCTAACAACAAAAATCAACTCATTTCCAGCATTCGTTGAATCGGACGTAAAGCTGCCACGCGAGTCGCTTCTGGCATCGTAATTTCGGGTTGACGATTCTTCATCGCTAAATACAGCTTTTCTAAGGTATTTAAGCGCATATGCGGACATTCATTGCAAGCACAATTACTCATCCCCGGAACAGGAATAAACGTCTTGTGCGGCGCTGCTTTTTGCATTTGGTGGATAATCCCCGGCTCTGTCGCCACAATAAACGCCTCAGCAGCGCTTTGCTGGCAATACTTCAACAAAGCCGTCGTCGAGCCAATATACTTCGCATGACGCAGCACCACTTCCTCGCATTCCGGGTGGGCAATAATCTCAGCTTCAGGATGCTCCACTTGCAGTTGCACCATTTTCTTTTCTGAGAACGTTTCATGCACAATGCAACTGCCTTGCCACAACACCATATCCCGTCCCGTTTCCTGCATCACATAGCGCCCCAAATTGCGGTCTGGCGCAAAAATAATCGGCTGGTCTTCCGGGATTTGATTCACAATCTTCACCGCATTAGAACTGGTGCAGATAATATCGCTCATCGCCTTAATCTCAGCCGAGCAATTAATATAAGAAATCACAATATGGTCGGGATATTTTGCCTTAAACTGGGCAAACTCCGCCGGAGGACAGCTATCAGCTAGAGAACATCCGGCTTCTAAATCTGGCAAAAGTACCAACTTATTCGGGTTGAGAATCTTCGCAGTTTCCGCCATAAAATGCACCCCCGCGAACACAATCACGTCCGCATTCGTACTCGCGGCTTGTTGGGATAACCCCAGAGAATCCCCCAGATAATCAGCGATATCTTGAATATCAGAGTCTTGGTAATAATGAGCCAGAATCACCGCATTGAGTTCTTTTTTAAGGTCTTCAATGGCGGCAAAAAGGTCATTGGGAATCGGGTTGGCGTTGGGTTTGTCGAGTAGGGTTGTAAACACTGTTTGGGAAAGTTGGGTAATGGTTTAGGGGAATTTAATTAATTATAGTTGAATCTACCATAAATGTTATAGTTGAAATTACCAAACAGGAGTTCGGTTTCCTGTATGCCCGGAGATGGGTTTCCCGTCTGGTAGTTCACAATTTTGGTATGAAAGAAAATACTGGGGCTTTGGCATCGGCAGATAATCTGCTACTGTTTTAATTGGGAGCGATTAACTTACTGATACTGTGAGCCGCAGCAATTTTTTGAGCGATCGCTTTTTGTTCGGGTTTTGAAAGTGGCCAGCCTGTAATATCTGCATGATTAGGATTATTGACCACAGGCTTTGCCTCTACTGTTAGTGATTCAAACTGACAATCTTTGGCTTGAATATCGAATCTCCCGTAAAGTCTTTTACCCGTTTGGTTAGCGACATCTTGCCCAATTTGCCAGATTTCGTCTTTTGTTGCATCTCTGTGACGAGTTACTGACAAATCTTGGTGAGGATGCGGCATAAATAACTCTGGTCTAGGAGTCAAATCCTTACGAAAATGTCTGCTTTGCAAAACATATCGAGCTAAAATTTCACTATCTTCAACAGGTGGAATATTAGACGGATCGAGCATTATTCAAATTTGGAGTTAATGAATATTGACCTGTTCGATTAAAATAAGAATTATAGTTGATATTTCACCCTGAAAAAGCTCTGTTCCATGAATACTATTTTCTCCAAATAAAGCAGCGTAATAGAGATAGTTTTCTGGACTAACACTAACGGAAAATAACCAACGAGGATGACGATACCATTCTAAAGTAATATGGCCATCGGGTTCTACTCCTAATGAAGGTAGTGGAGTAGTTAGTGGTAATGCCTCAATCACTGTCCAAGCATTTTGGAAAGTTTTTTCCTGAATGGGTAGAGCGTTATAGCCATCCCAGTTAAGATGTTTACATTCATCCCACAGTTCTATCAGTTCGTTGTAGGTTGTCTGCTTACCTAGGAAGGCTGACTGGGAAAAATAATGAGATTTATGTTGATTGATTTTCTCAATATAATTGGCAGTTATCGTGCTGCCGGTTGTTCTGTTTAAAATTGCCATTCTACCCTCCGAACTTTGCCAAAGATTTGTCTGTAATACTATTAAAAAAGACTTTATTTTTCAGCCAACGTATTTTTTGAAGATGCTCGATTAATAACGATTGCTCTAAATCCAGTAAGGGTGAAATAGAAACATCTAAATCAACAATAAGAAAGCGTTGATTGGGTTCTGATTGTTGAGTACATATCCAGTTGAGTCGATAAGGATAATTGGGAAGTTTGTAAGTTTCTTGGTGAAAAAAAGTATCCTTAATTAGAGGTAATTCAAAGTTATTGGGCTGAATTGTTTTTAAGTAAGTTGAAGCAGTTTCTCCTTCTTCGAGTAAGATTTTGTTGATATAGCGTACTCCTAAACGTTGAATGACTGTAGGTTTAGCTATTTCGCGAAATAGCGACCATAGATTTAATGCTTCTTGGTGAAAGGTCTCCCAAGTTTCATATTTGCCAATACTACTAACAACAATTCCAGTTTGGGTAAATTGGATTACCCGGTTTTTCGCTTCATTCTCCAGCCGGAAACCCACCCACTGGGTTTGCTGTGCTACCGAGGATGGTACAACACTGCCATCAGGTGGCATTGGGGTTTCAATCTGAACGCCATACTCGTATTGAGTCTGGATATTTGGGAAATCCGGTAACCGTCTGCTGAGTTCGGCTTGCAGCGTTTTGGGTTCTAATTTTGGGTTAGCATAAGCTTGCCAATGAATTACCGCTTCGATGAGGGGCGATCGCCTTAAACTAGGAAATGTCTCATTGAGGTCAATGGTGAAGTTTTGCGGGTTACTCATTGCCGATCGAGTTGTTTATTTCCAATGGTAGCGTTATCTCAGTGGCGAAGGAAGGGAACGGCAATTGCTTCAGCCTCAGCGTTACCGATTTGGACGGTAAGCCCTTCTCCCCCGGCTTTACTGCGGAGATAAGCCAAGCCAAGAATGCCGTCGGGGGTTTCGGCAATACTGGTGAGGATGCCGATTTTGCTGTCGTCGAGCATCACGGGGGTTGCGGGATCAACGAGGGCGTTGAGACGGACTCCCCAGAGTCGCTGTTTTACGCCTTGGTAGGTGTTGAGACGGGCAATGGTTTCTTGACCGATGTAGCAGCCTTTATTGAAGGAAATAGCGGAGATGAGGCCGGCTTCGAGGGGGTTGTAGTCTGCGGTGAGTTCGCAACCGGGACGGGGGCGGCCTTGTTGGATGCGGCGCTGTTCCCATACGGTTTCTCCAGCGGGGATTGCCCCGGCTTGGTGCAGGGTTGACCAGAGGGCGGCGGCGTGGCTTTGGGGGGCGATGAGGGTATAGCCGGGAAGGGCGAGGCCGCTATCGGTGGTAAGGCGAATTTGGCTGTCTTGGAACTCGATGAGGTGGTGAGCGGCTTCTGGTGAGCTTTCTGGGGGGGTTAAGTTGGCTTTTTGCAGAATTTGGTCGCTTTTCGCGCCAATGAGGGTAAAACAGGCGGTTGTGGGGCTGAGGTCGCGAATTTTGACCTTATCCATCGGGAATAGGTAGCGGTCAAGCCATTGCATCAGGGGTTCGGCTTGATGGGGGGAGAGAAGGAGGAGGACGCTATCGGGGGTGATGTAGGCTGTGGCGAGGTCGAGGGTACGGGCGGTGGAGGTGACGAAGACGGTTTGGCTACTTTGACCGGGTTGCAGGGCTTTGAGGTCGTTGGTGGTTTGGTTATGGAGGAATTGTAGACGATCGCGTTCGGTAATTTCGAGTAAATCCCAGTGAGAGCGATCGCACAAAATTACCCCGGTTTCGGCAGCAGCATAGGCTTCTGGGTCATTACCGAAGCTTTGGGGAATGGTAGAGTCGGGAGCGAAAGTTGCACCCGCTTGAGTTTGCAGAGTTTGTAGAGATTCAGTCATACTTGCTTATTCTTCACTTTGACGGCGTTGAATTTCTTGTTGGGCGTTGTTAATAAAAGCTTGAACAATGATTTCCGGGTCGCTGTTAACATCGAGGCCAAATTGTTGAGCGATGTATTGCGACCATTGTCGATCGGTGCGGAGACGTTCGAGGAGTTCGTCAAGGGTAATGCTTTGAGGCGGATTAGCTGTGACGCTATCGGGGCCGTCGTATTCCCAGATGGGATATTGTTTTTGGCTGGATTTTTGCAGGTTTTGGACGATCGCGTTACTTTTGCGGCCAAGTTCGCGGCGTTTGGGGAGTTGTTCGATTTGTTGCGCTAATAATATCATGCGGGTGGTGAGTTGGGGTTGGGGGGTTTGGGTCGCGACGAGGCGATCGCCGAAACGCTCCAGCCAGTCTAACCAGTTTGCCACTTTACCGCGATCGCCCAGTTGGGTAAAAAAGCGGTCAATGCGATCGGCTTGCCAACCGTGAGCAACCCCTTCGAGCAGTTGCATATATAAAAACTCGTAATCCGCATCCCTGAGAACCGTCGGCTCTGGGTTAGTAGAGGTGGTATTTTTGGGGGTTAGGGAAGATTGACCGAAGATTTTACCCCAAAAGCGTTTCAGCCATTGCCAGAGTCGTCGAAACATGAAGTTTAAAATATTGAGTTATCCAAAAGCGAAAAGGCGGGAGGGATTTGCATTACTAAAAATTACCAACATAATGACGCTATTTTCCCAAAGATTTGAGTCTTCGGGGTTGGCGCTGGGGAGTGGGGGAAGTTTGCATTAAGTAGCTGAGGGGGCGGTGTTGGCGAATATCCAGGCGATCGGCCAAACTGGCTTTAGTAGGATCGTCAAGGGCAATTACCGCATCTGCTGGGACAATGGCCACAACTTCTTCAGGTTGATAGGGGACAGGCGATCGCGATTGCGTTCTGGGTAACTTAGCGATCGGTTGAAGTCGAGACTGGGATGGAGCAGAATGACTGATATCAAAGCTCGGAACTTGCTGAGATTGAGGTCGAGGAGGCTGAGGGGGCGATCGCCTTGGCTTTTGGGCTTGGGGTCGCGGACGGCGACGGGGGGGCTTTGCTGGCGGCATGAGGGCGGCTTTGAGAATCAAAGTGACGGCTAAAGAACCGAAACCACTGACTACCAAAATAGCGAACAATTTTTCCCCCGACAGGGGCGATGAAGTGGGTTCTGGGGAAACCAGGGGTTCGAGTTCTGTGGGCTGTGGTGCAGCATTTTGAGATTGCTGTTTATCTTCTGGAGTAACCCCCGCACTGAGTAAACCCACAGCCCCCCACAACGCAATGAGTAGGCAGGTGACGCACATTCCACTCAAGATGAACCAGTAATGCTGACTAATCCAGTCTTGAATCGGACGTTGGAGCGTTCCCGATGGCGATTGTTGTGCTGATGATTTGAGCATAGCTGCCCGACGCGCCTCACAATAGAAATCGAGTAGATTTGGGGGATGCTGTTGCAACCGCCGTTCTTCGCCCTCTACAGTCAAAGACATTGCGGTAGCCAGCAACTAACTTCTAGGGCATTCTAACTTGAAATTTGTGAAAAGGAAAAACGGTCTTTGATATCTTGTAACTTAGTTATACCTGGGCTGCGATTTCTGGCAATAAGCCTTGACAGGCATCTTCGAGTAAATCGATAACGTAATCAAAGCCGGATTCGCCGCCGTAGTAGGGGTCGGGAACGTCGCGATCGCGGTGATTCTGGGCATAGTCGCACATCAAGCGCACTTTGTCGCGATATTGCCCTGTGGGATCGAGGCTGAGGATATCGCGATAGTTTTGGCGATCCATCGCTAAAATAAGGTCAAATTTGGCTAAATCTTCGGGTTGTAGCTGTCTGGCTTCTCCTTGGAACTTGAGACCCCGGCGGAGAGCGGCGGCTTGCATCCGGCGATCGGGGGGCGATCCGATATGATAGCTGGAAGTGCCAGCAGAATCGCATTCAAAGCGATCGCTGAGTCCGGCTTGGGCGATCGCCTCGTTCATAATGTTTTCGGCTGCGGGAGAACGGCAAATATTACCAAGACAGACAAATAATAATTGATAAGCCATAAAGCCCTAGGGTAAACGACAGTTAAGCGATATCATACCGATTGTAGGGTTTCTACCGCCATTTCGCGCTCCCCATTACTGCTGTAAATGCGTGGGTTGCCAGCCAAGTTTTTTGCCCAAAAGCAATAACAGGAATGTTTTTAGCCCAAATTCCCACGATTTTAACACTTGGGGATGCACGCGCTATCATCAATAACACTTTCGCTTAATGTCATTGGCGATCGCCCATCTACCTTCATAACCATTATCTGGTCTCGTTCCCTATTGTTTATCAACGCTTTTGTCGGAATTTAGCTGCATATTTTATGTTTAGACCTCAACGCCGTACTTTCAAGTCTTCTCGTCATTCGTTATACAGTAAACGTCGTTCCCGCTTTCCTTCCTTTTGGTTGCTGTTACCTTCGGCGATCTTGGCCTTAGTTGTGCTGGAATTTGCCGCGCATTTAGTGATTGATGTTTCAGGAAAACAAGCTGAATTAGCCAATTATCAAGGCGAACCCACTTTAGTTAATGCTTATCGTTTAAATTTTTTAACCAGCGATCGAAAACCTTACAAAGGCTTGAGCAATCGCGGCAATTTATTAGCCCAACAAAGTTTGGGGATGGGTTATGAGTTAGTGGGCGATCGCGATTTCGATTACTGGCAAATCAACGAACAGGGTTTTCGCGATCGCGAACCCCTCCCCTTAGCCAAACCCCCTGGAGAATATCGTATCTTTATCTTAGGGAACTCCACCGCTTTTGGGGTAGGCAACAGCAGTAACAACGCTACCATTTCCCAGCAACTCGAAATTTTGCTCAACGAACGGGTACAGCGTCAAAAAGAAACCCCTGCTAAATATCGTCCTGATGTTTTGAGTTTCTTTCTTTCCGAACGAGAAAAGGCTTTGGCATTACCGCCGAAAATTGCCAATCAAAATTATCGAGTCATCAATGCTGCCGTTCCGGGTTACACTTCCGGCAATCATCTCGCTCAGGTAGCCTTGAAAATCTTACCTTATCAACCCGACGCGATCGTTGTTGTCGGCGGCTATAGCGATTTAATCTTGCCTAGTTCGGAAACAGCGACCAATATTCCCAAAATCAACGAATTCCTCACTAATCCTCTCGGTCACTACGGCGCGTCAGTTAAACAAACCCTAGGAAAATGGGCAAGTCAAACGGCAACTTACCGCGTCTTGAATTACTTTATTTTGCATCCCGAACCCTCCCTAGCCCAGAAAACTTTAGGCATTCTCGATCGCCAAACAACCTTAGTCCAGCATTTACCCCAAAACCCCGACGAACTACAGCGCCGTGTCGATCGCTACCGCAATAATTACCAACAGATTGTTAAACTCACCGCCGGAGCAGGAATTCCCTTGGTTGTTGCTTTACAACCGGAAATTACGGGTCGGAATGCCCAAGCCTTCAGTGCTACGGAAAAGGCGCTGTACGAGAATCTGAGTTCGGATTACCCAGACCAAATTCAACAAGGTTACGCGGCTTTGGATCGGGCTAATAATCAACTTAAAAAAGCCTATCCCCGTAACATCAGCATTTTTAACTTCCAGCAGTTGTACCAAAATGCCGAAAATACTGAGGACGCTTTTACCGATCCGATTCACCTCACCGAAAGTGCCAATGCTGTTTTGGCCGAACGTCTCTACCAAGGGGTGACGGCTTTACCGCAAATCCAAGTGATTCCCCAGAACTACGAACTTACCGATTGAAGAAAAGCTGCCAAAAACGCGGGAAATGGCGAGGAATTAAGGAATTATGCCAACCCTCGCCATTTCCCGATTGTATATTTTTAAAAAATGGACGCAACTGGGTTCGAACCAGTGACCCCCACGATGTCAACGTGGTACTCTAACCAACTGAGCTATGCGTCCTTGTTTCACAGTTTCTCAATATAACATGACAAACGCCACAAAAGCAAGGGGTTGGGGAAATTTGTGCGATTGTGGGCGATCGCGCTAAGATTTTTGGGCGATCGCGGATCGTCGGGGAAGGGGTTTGCTACAATAGCTTCGGTCATGCCACCGACATTGTAAGTGTTAAGAGATTGAGTCAAGCCGTTAATCTACCAGAACAAAGTCAAAGTATCGATACTCTTGCTCAAGAACTGGCCGCCATTCAGCAAACCAGTTCCAAGCGTATCGCCATCCTGGGGTCGCGCCATGTGCCGCTTACCCACCAAAAACTGATCGAAATGATGAGTTATGCCCTCGTCTTGGGGGGAAACCGCTTAACCACGTCAGGGGCGACCGGGACGAATTTTGCGGCAATTCGCGGGGCAATGCGGGCTGATGCTAATTTGCTGACAGTCATCTTGCCCCAAAGTCTCGAACGTCAACCGAGGGAATCGCGAGAACAACTCCAGCACGTTCTGCATCTCGTCGAAAATTCCGACAACGATCATTTATCCCTCGGAGAAGCCAGCGCGTTGTGCAATCGCGAGATTATTTCGCGCTGTCAGCAACTGATTTGCTTTGCGTTTCACGACAGCACCACCTTGCTCAAAACCTGCGAGGAAGCTGAGGAGTTGGGTAAAATCGTGACTTTATTTTATTTCGACTAACTTTTTGTAAACATGAATCTTTCCGTAAGCGCCGTGCTACTTTATTCGGTGGCAGGGGCGGTAATGTTAGTGTATTTGCCTTTTTTGGTGGTAGGCTACGGTCGGGCGACTCTGGGCTATGATTCCCGCGCCCCCAGAGCCATGTTCGACAAGCTACCCCCCTACGCTCAACGAGCAACTTGGGCGCACCAAAACTCCTTTGAAGCCTTGACGATTTACGGTTTAGCGGCGTTGAGTGCCTATGTAACCCAAGTGAATTCGACTTGGGCAATGGTGGCGGCGATCGCGTTTTTAGTGGCTCGCTTGCTGTATTCTGTGTTTTATATTGCTAACATTCCTTTAGGGCGATCGCTGATGTTTGCCATTGGCTCATTATGTAACATCACTTTGTTTACTTTGAGCGTCCTCAACATTCAGTAAAGTTGTTATTTTCCTTGACTTATGGCTTCGACCTACTCCTTTGATATTGTGAGCGATTTCGACCACCAAGAAATGGTCAATGCAGTGGATCAAACCCTGCGAGAACTCAGAAGTCGTTACGATCTCAAAAATACTGATAGTAACGTCGAGTTACAAGACAATACGATTACCGTTAGTACCGACAGCGAGTTTACTTTAGAAACCATCCAAGATATTCTCCGTACTAAAGCTACCAAACGGAGCTTATCGCCAAAAATCTTTGAGTATGGCAAGGTCGAGTCTGCTAGTGGTAATCGCGTTCGTCAAGAAATCACGCTCAAACAAGGCATTGACAAAGAACTTGCTAAGAAAATTAGTAAAAGTATTCGCGACAATTTCAAGAAAACTCAAGCTTCGATTCAAGGAGATGCGGTACGAGTTTCGAGCAAATCTAAAGATGATTTACAAGAAGCGATGCAGTTAATCAAACAAGAAGATTACCCCATTGCTTTGCAGTTCACCAACTATCGTTAACGTTAGTTCGGGATAACGAATTTGGGTTCGTTTTTCGACATTAGCTTGTCTTTTTTGTTGTTTTTCAGGGGGACTAGCCCCCCTGAAAAACAACAGTGCGCGTTCCCTTGCGCCTTACGGCGACGCGGGGTCGCACTGCCCCTGGGTGCGGCATTCCGCCCCCAGACCCCCCGAATATGGGGGCGAAACGTGAGTTATTGAATTTTCTGGTCAAGGCAATGCACTGTTACTGGTCGGGGCATCTTTGACAAAAATTACAAAAATTGCCTTGTTGATTTCGCCTTGCAAGCTTATCCCAAACTGACGTTATCGTTAGGTGTCTGGTGGTAGCCGAAGTCAGGGTGTAATTTTCAGCAAGCGAGAATTGGCCTCAAAGCCCCATTTAAGGAAACCAAAACTTCAACTACAACAAATTCCGGGCCTTGAGCCTTAGATAGCGGTTTACCAATTGGTCGCTGATTTGGGAAGCCGGAGCATCGAGAACGAGGACTCCTTGACGTTTGAGGTGGGCAAAAGCAACTTCGCGCTGAGATAAGAGATCGAGCGCCACCGCACGGGTGTAGAGGTGGTGGGCAAATTGAGCGGGTTGAGCGGGGGTGAGGGTTTCGGGGGCTGGATGAGAGGCGATCGCGTCTACTTGGGGATCGCGCAGGGTAACGGCAAAAGGGAGATAGCGAGGAGTCAAGCGAGTGAGAGCCGCGAGGAGTTCGGCTGAGGCGGTACGATCGATGATATCGGTAATTAAAACCACCAAAGCCCGACGTAGTTGTTGCGTTACCAAACGAGTCACCGCACCAAAGTAATCGGGTTCGAGGAGAACGGGTTGGATGGGAGTGAGTTGTTCGATGAGTCGAGAAAGTTGGTGCTGACCGCTGGTGGGGGGAATCAGAGTGTGAATCGTTTTGTCAAACACGGCAATCCCCACGCGATCGCCCCGATTTAACCCTGCTAAAGCCAGAGATAAGGTGGCATTCAAGCCCCAATCAAACCGTTTAATGCCTTCCACTTGCGCTGTCATCAAGCGACCGCGATCGAGGAGAATCAGTAAAGTTTGTTCTCGTTCCGGCTCTAGAACGCGCACTAAGGGGTGAGAACGGCGAGCGGTGGCTTTCCAGTCAATTAAGCGGGTATCGTCTCCTTGAGCGTATTCTCGTAACTCGCTGAATTCTGTTCCCTGACCCAAACGCCGCAATTGTCGCATGGTGCCAGTATTCTGAATGGCTAACTGAATGGAGAGCGATCGCAAACTCAGTAGATCGGGATATACTGCCACCGTTTGAGCGGCAGCGATAGACCAATCGTACCAAGCCAAACGCCAAGGACAAAGTTGCCGCACATAGATATCTCCCCAGGCAAATTCTCCCCGTTGGTGAGGACGCACGGTGTAAACCAGGTCTTCTTGGGCTTGGTTGCCAATATAAAGAGAAAAGCGATCGCTCGATGCTGTAAATTCGCGGGGATAACCGTCTTCAATTTGGAGATAAGTGCCAGTTTTGGGGTTATTGACGTGCAAAACTGCCGGATTATCGCGATTAATCGATAATTTGCCCAAGGCATCGCGACTCACTGTAACGCGACGCTTTCGTCCTTGCCAACCGTCCCACAAAGCCAAAATTACCAGAATACTGTCATAAATCCCCAAAAAGCCCAAAGCCAGGGTTACAGAACTCAAAAGCGCCAAAATAAACGCGATCGCCATCCCTAAAGTCAGCAATCCGTAAAACCAGCGAGACGGTAGAATGGGAATCATTGGCGGGGAACAGAAACGCGATCGAGAATTGAGGCGATCGCCGCTTCCACCGCAACACCATCGAGTTGAGCTTCGGGTTTGAGCAACAAACGATGACGCAGAAGCGGTACAGCGACCTCTTTCACATGGTCGGGAGTGACATTACCTTCTCCCCTCAACCAAGCGAGGGCTTGACTGGCTCGCAACCAAGCAACGGCGGCTCTGGGGGAAGCTCCCAAGGCTAAATCGGAGTGCTGACGCGATCGCAATACTAAATCCAGAAGATAATCGATTACTTTTTCGTCTACCGGGACTTTTTGTACCCCCTGACGCGCGGCTAACACTTGCGCTACACTCATTACGGGTTTGAAATGGGATACCTTTTGATGATTGGCATAGCGTCCCTTTTGTACATTTAACAACATTTGCTTTTCGGCTGGGGATTCGGGATAATCCACCACGACTTTAAATAAAAAGCGGTCGAGTTGGGCTTCTGGCAGGGGATAAGTGCCTTCAAATTCTAAAGGGTTTTGGGTCGCAACTGTCCAAAATAAATCCGGTAAGGGCAAAGTTTCCCCGTCAAAGGTCACTTGATTTTCTGCCATCGCTTCGAGCAGCGCGGCTTGGGTTTTGGGGGGAGTGCGATTAATTTCGTCAGCGAGGAGGATTTCGGTAAAAACCGGGCCTTTTTGCAACGTAAAGCTGTGGTTATTGAAATCAAAAATATTCGTGCCGACAATATCTGAAGGCAGAATATCGGGAGTGAGTTGCACTCGGCGAAAATCCGCTTGAATCAGTTGCGCGAAGACTTTGACTAAAAAGGTTTTACCCGTCCCCGGAACGCCCTCAATAATAACATGACCGCCACTGAGTAAGGCGATCGCCAATTGTTCGATGACAAGAGGTTGTCCGACAATAATCTTATTGAGGGTTTGACGCAGGCGGTCAAAGATTGAGTGGTCTTGGCTCTTGACGACTCCCACCGTTAAGCTCCTCTCGTCGCTGTAACGGGGGATTCTTTGTTCACAGA
>JAWQFT010000096.1:0-19800 GCA_035968055.1 Jaaginema sp. PMC 1080.18
GGAGTGGGAGGAGTGGGGAGTAATTAGAACTGTGACTAACAACAAACAACAAACAACAAACAACAAACAACCAAATTGGAACTTCTAGACGATAAAATGATTCAAAACTAATATTCAGCTTGAGAACCACTAAACTCGGAACACTCACCCATTGCAATATACATTCACTGCTATGCTATCTACATCTAATTCTCGCTTTTTCGTCAATCGCTTATTAGTCCGTTCCTTTCTCGTGGGGGCTTTGGCTACCCTAGGAGTTACTGTCGGGATTACCCCCGACTTGACTCAAAATGCGCCTTTTTCCCTCGAAACGGCGGCTTATGCTCAAAGCGTCAGTAATGACGATATTAGGAATTATGCCCAAGCGGTTTTGGCGATGGAACCTTTGCGACAATCGGCATATAACGATATTAAACGGATTATCGGCTCAGAACCCGCCAATATTGTTTGCAGTCAGCCTTCTAGCTTCAATAATCTACCGCGTAATGCTCGTAACATTGCCGTTAACTACTGCAATCGTTCCCGCGAAATTGTCCGTCGCTATTTTAGCGATTTGTCTCGCTTCAACACCATTACCGAACAAGTCCAAGGTAGCGACGATTTGAAGCGCAAAGTCCAAAATGCCATGATTGAACTGCAACGTTAATGCTTGTCTGTACGCAACGTTTAATTGCTGCGGGTGATGTCTCGGTGCATTGTACCTTACCCCTGACGGCTGAGGAGCGATCGCGCAGTCGCTACCGTTTTGAGAAACCCAATTGTCCCGTTATTACGATTAAACTATCCCGTGGTACGGTTTTACTGAATGGGGATTATCTACAAGCAGAAACGGGAGAAATTGTGCAAATTATGGCAGAACCCGAACCTGTGCTAACGGTAACGACGAATTCTGCTCTCGTTCTCCTCCGGGCGGCGTATCATCTTGGTAATCGCCACATTCCTCTAGAAATTACGCCTGATTATCTGCGCTTGTCTCCCGATTCGGTACTGCAAGCCATGCTGGAGAATCTGAAGCTTAATGTTACTGCTGAAATTGCTCCTTTTCAGCCGGAATTGGGGGCTTACCATCATTCTCATTGAGTTTTAGGCAACGATGTCAACTTCAGAGGCTTTCGGATTACTCAACTTATTGCAACTGGCGAGTCCAGCTTTACCCGTCGGGGCGTATAGTTATTCTGAGGGGATTGAAACCTTAGTCGAACAGGGGGTAATTCGCGATCGCGCTTCCCTGTACAGTTGGATTGATACAGAACTCTGTTACGGTTCGATTCGCATTGAAACGGCGATGATGTTGAGAGCTTATCAAGCCACAACTCGGGAAGATTGGGATAAAGTTGCCTTTTGGAATGCTTGGCTGTCTGCGAGTCGCGAAACCCTAGAATTACGGCGTTCGAGCGAGCAAATGGGACAATCTTTGTTAAAACTAATTAGGGATTTAGAACCCGAAGAAACGCCACTCCCCGACTTAAATCCCTGTAACTACGCGATCGCCTTCGGAATTGCTGCTAATCGCTGGCAAATCGACCCAGATAGCGCCATTCTTGCCTATCTCCAAGCCTGGACAACTCACCTCATCGGTGCGGGAGTCAAACTGATTCCCCTCGGTCAAACCACCGGACAGCAACTATTATGGGAATTACGCGATCGCTTGCTAACAACAGCATTAGTAGTGCGATCGCTCTCGGACACCGAACTCAACAGTTGCAACTGGGGCTTATCCCTTGCCAGTATAACCCACGAAACCCAGTATATGCGCTTGTTTCGCAGTTAATAAACGCAATTTTAGTCTGTAATCAGCGTATCCTTGGAACTATCGTCATTCAAGCGACCAGAACTACTCATATCTCGATAATAATCCGTACTTTGAGCAGTTTTTCCAGACTCGATCCGAACTTGAATATGGGGGCCAGAACTGGCCAAGCGCATTAAAATCCCATTAGTAACGGGTATTTTAGTAATGCGCTTACCGTCAACATAAGTTCCATTAGCCCCCAGATTAATCAACTCCCAACCATCTTCTAGCGGTTGAATCTCCACATGGTGGCGCGAAACAACGGCACTATATAACACTACGTCATTATTAGTAGACCGTCCAATGCGAATAGGCTTATTCGTGTCGAATGTCCAGTTTTGCACCGGGACAGCTTGGAGGGGATGCAACAGAGTTAGAACAATCGCCAAGGTAGAGAATTTACGAAAGACGACAAAATCATTACGCGAGTTAATTGTAAACTACTGTTCTGGCTTTTGGCATCTATCCCTAGAGAAATTGTGCGTCTCTGAGGGAATAATGCAAATTAGCCAGAGTCTGCGGCTTCAAAAACTACAGTAAACCCGCATTGGCCAAACCTAAAATCAAGCCTGCACCCAAAATGTGACCGAAGCTAACAGTCGCCAACAAATCAGAAGCGCTAAAATTTTTCCAGAGAGCGGGTTTGGGAAAGGGCAATTCCGGGCCTTGACCGGGATTTTTGATGGCAAAACGACCGATCGCGATCGCGAAAATATTCGCAAAAATCATGATTAATGCCACAGAAAATCCCCACTGAGGAGTGTGAGGGACAGCCGCTAAAAAAGTTGTTAAATTCATCACGAGGGAAATTTCTCCTTAAAAATGTCTAGTTATGCAGTATTTTTGGGTAATGGCTTAACCTTGCCAATGAGAATTATAAAAACTAGGTTGCAAAAATCCGTAAAACTTGAAAAGACTTAATACTTAGCAATCAAATTGATACAAAACTACATGGTTAAAGGCAATGCGCGTTAAAATTTGTGGCATTACTCAAACCGACCAAGGCAACGCGATCGCGAACCTCGGTGCAACTACCCTAGGCTTTATTTGCGTTCGGGCTTCCCCTCGCTACGTTTCCCCCTCCCAACTTCAAGCCCTGACTCGCCATCTCCCCGACATAATAGAAAAGATTGGTGTATTTGCCGACGCGGAGATTGAAACCATCACAACCCTCGTCCGGGATAGCAACTTAACCGGGGTACAACTCCACGGCACAGAATCCCCAGAATACTGCCGTCAACTGCGCCAAAAACTGCCCTCTATCGAAATTCTCAAAGCCTTTAAAATTCGCACGGCTGAGTCCTTAAACGCAGTAGAAGTCTATCGCGATCGCGTAGATACCTTTCTCCTCGATGCCTATCATCCTCAAATGCTGGGCGGCACAGGTCAAACCCTCGACTGGCAAAGCTTACACGCCTTTTCTCCCAGTCGCCCCTGGTTGCTGGCTGGCGGCTTAACCCCCGAAAACATCAAAACTGCCCTAACATCCCTGCAACCCCAAGGCATTGACCTTTCAAGTGGCGTAGAGCGATCGCCTGGGGACAAAGACCTCGAAAAAGTTGCCCGTTTGTTCGAGCAAATCAGAGACAGCGTGCGGTAGTTCCCGTATTTTGTATCTTCGTTTATCCTTCAACCAACAACCAACAACCAATAACCTAAAATGCAACTGACCGCCGAAACCAAAGTTTTGATTCAAGGACTCGATCGACCGTTAGGCCGTCATTATGCCCAACGCATGAAAGCTTACGGAACGTCTGTGGTTGCGGGAGTGAGTGTAGGTCAAGGTGGCACAACAATCCACGATATTCCTTGTTTCAACTTAGTCGAAACCGCGATCGCCCACGAAGGAGACATCTCCACCAGTGTAATTTTTGTCGAACCCTATCACGTCCTCGATGCAGCTTTAGAAGCCATAGAGAGTGGCATTCGTCAATTAGCCATCGTCACAGCAGGAATTCCACCATTGGATTTGATGCGCTTATTTGAAAAAGCTAAAGCCACCAATACCCTAATTTTAGGGCCGGGGAGTGCAGGGGCGATCGTACCGGAAAAAATCTGGCTTGGGACTTGCGAACCGCAGTTTTATACACCAGGTCATGTGGGTATTATCAGTCGGAGCGATCGCCTAGCGGATGAAGTAGCCCTTCAGCTTACACAAGCCCAAATCGGACAATCGATGGCCATTCATTTGGGGACGGGGGTAATGATTGGTTCGAGTTTCCAAGATTGGTTAAAAATCCTCGCTGACGATCCAGCAACGGAGGTGATTTTGTTAATCGAACAAAACGGTCAAGGCAGTCACGAAGCAGCCCAAGAATTGCAAGACCTCAACCTGACTAAGCCGATTATTGCTTATGTGGTCGGTCATCAAGTTCCCATGACAGCCCCAAAAAGTCAAGCGGCTTCCGAGATTGCCTCCCAACTGACTTGTACCATTCCCCACACCAATATGGCCAAGCAGAAGATTGCCGCCTTCAAAAAAGCCAAAATCGCGATCGCCGATTACCCCCGCGATTTACCCGATTTGATTCAAAAAGCTCTGACTCCAAAATCTTCCCGTCGTCGCACCACTTCGCGCAGTCGTAAATCTACTGCCAAGTCTTAAAGGGGTACTGTTCGCCAAATTTAATTGCTTATGATGAGTTTTACTTTCATTTCGCCTGATGTGAGTTTCGCTGACCTGAAACTCCCCCAACCCATCCGCTTAGGAATTTTAG
The DNA here is from genome assembly GCA_035968055.1 of Jaaginema sp. PMC 1080.18. GTDB lineage: Bacteria > Cyanobacteriota > Cyanobacteriia > Cyanobacteriales > Spirulinaceae > Jaaginema. Next base: position 4,510 of record JAWQFT010000096.1, read on the forward strand.
CCTCCGGGAGTGGCAGTAATTTCGAGGCGATCGCCCAAGCCATTAGCGACGGGAAACTCAACGCCACCATTGCGATCGTCATCTACAACAACCACTACGCCACCGTAGTCGAACGCGCTCGCCGTTGGGGGGTCAAAGCCATTTTGCTCGATCACCGGGTCTACCAACGCCGAGAAGACCTCGATCGGGCGATTGTAGCAACCCTGAAACAGCATCAAGTCGATTGGGTGATTATGGCAGGATGGATGCGAATTGTGACTGCGGTGTTGTTGGAGACTTATCGCGATCGCGTCCTCAATATCCACCCCAGTTTACTCCCCAGTTTCCCCGGTATTCGCGCCGTCGAACAGGCTTTAGCGGCTCAAGTCAAGGTTACAGGCTGCACGGTACATTTTGCCCATCTCGCAGTTGATAGCGGTCCGATGGTGATGCAAGCAGTTGTACCCGTACTAGAGGGCGATACCGCAGAAACCTTACATCAGCGCATTCAAACCCAAGAGCATTATATTTTTCCTTTGGCGATCGCTCTAGCAGCTTTCAACCAAAGCAGGAACGCCAATCATCCGTAGAGAAAGCGCGAAGTTCGCCGTCTATTGTCTTAGCCAAACCTGCCGCTCACATACTCTTGAGTAGCTTTCTCTTTAGGACATTGGAAAATAGCTTCGGTTTCATCGTATTCCACCAGATAACCCACTTTGCCGCCGCTTTCCGTGGCCTCGGCATTAAAAAAGGCCGTCAAATCCGATACCCGCGACGCTTGCTGCATATTGTGAGTCACAATAATAATCGTGTATTGCTCTTTCAACTCGTGAATCAACTCTTCCACCTTCAATGTTGAAATCGGGTCTAAGGCCGAACAAGGCTCATCCATTAAAATAACTTCGGGTTCGATCGCGATCGCCCTGGCAATACACAACCGTTGCTGCTGTCCCCCCGACAACGAAAAACCACTGGCTTTGAGCTTATCTTTCACCTCATCCCACAACGCCGCTTTCCGCAACGAGCTTTCTACCAACTCATCCAGATCGCTTTTGATCCCATTAATCCGCGCCCCAAACGCAATATTTTCGTAAATCGACTTAGGAAAAGGATTGGGTTTTTGAAACACCATCCCAATCCGGCGACGCAACTCCACCGGATCGACTTGAGACCCATACAAATTGCGTCCGTGAAACGTTACTTTCCCTTCCAGTCGCGCACTGGATACCAAATCATTCATGCGGTTGAAACAGCGCAAAATCGTGCTTTTCCCGCAACCGGACGGTCCGATCAGAGCGATAACTTTGTTTTTCGGGATATCCAAAGAAACATCTCGAACTGCTAAAGTCGAACCATAATAAACGCTGACATTTTTAGCTCGCAGTACGGCTTCTGTAACAAGATCGGTGGGGGAAGTAGTAGGTGACATAAGCAAGATTGAATACTATAAAAAAGTAAAATAAAGGCATTTTAGCCAAAGCGACCGCTTACATAATCCCGCGTCGCTTCTTGTTGAGGACTGCCAAAAATCGCCTCTGTGCGGTCGTATTCCACAAGATAGCCGACTTTGCCGCCGCTTTCCGTGGCTTGAGCATTAAAAAACGCCGTGCGATCGGCTACGCGGGCGGCTTGCTGCATATTGTGGGTCACAATTACAATCGTGTAGTTTTCCTTGAGTTCGTGCATCAAGTCCTCGATTTTCAGGGTCGAAATTGGGTCGAGAGCCGAACAAGGTTCGTCCATCAAGACGACTTCTGGTTGAGCCGCAATGGTACGAGCAATACACAAACGCTGCTGTTGTCCCCCAGATAAAGAAAAACCGCTTTCTTTGAGCTTATCCTTGACTTCATCCCACAAAGCTGCCCGTCGCAACGAAGTTTCTACCAATTCGTCGAGATTGCCTTTGTAGTTTGTGACCCGCGCACCGTAAGCGACATTATCGTAAATAGATTTGGGAAAGGGATTGGGCCGTTGAAACACCATGCCAATGTAGCGCCGTACTTGAACAGGATCGACATCGGGGGCATAGATGTTGCAATCGTGATAAGTAATGCGACCTTCTAAGCGAAAGCTATTAATCAAGTCGTTGAGGCGGTTAAAGCAGCGCAAGATCGTGCTTTTGCCACAACCGGACGGCCCGATAAAAGCAGTAATACTGTTTTTGGGAATGTCGAGAAAAACATTCTTTACCGCCAAAAAGTTACCGTAGTAAATACTGAGGTTCTCGGCGGTCAATACCGATTCTGTAACCGTAGAGGAAGTTTCAGGTTTGTTAAGTTCGTACATAACATCGTCTATTGTGTGTGGGCGATCGAGCAGTTTAATAAACTTGGCGACGCGTTGCCAAACGAGCAGCAATACTCGTGACTAGGACTAAAAACATCAACAGCAGCGAACCTGCCCAAGCGAGTTCTTGTTGGGGTTTAAAAGGAATGATGGCGAAGTTATACACCAATACTGACAGGGTGGCAATGGGTTCGAGGACTCCTCGCGGCCAGAAGTTAGAAAATAATGCTGTAAAGATTAAGGGTGCAGTTTCCCCGGCGGCACGAGCGATACCGAGGGTTACGCCTGTAACGATACCAGGTAAGGCTGCCGGGAGGACAATTTTGAGGACGGTTTGGTAGTTGCGCGCGCCGACTCCGAAGGCTGCCCAACGAATATCTTGGGGGACGATTTGTAAGGCTTCGTCGGTGGTGCGGATAATGGTGGGGAGCATGAGGACGCTGAGAGCGACTCCCCCTGCGATCGCGCTAAAACCCACAACTCCCGATGCTACTAATAAGCCGTAGGCAAACACCCCGGCAATAATGGAAGGAACGCCACTCAAGACGTTGGTGGCAAAGCGAATCCATTGAGCAACTCGGTTATTGCGGCTAAATTCGGATAAGTAAATCGCGGCCATCACCCCAATGGGGACGGAAATGAGGGTGGCTAAACCCACGACAATTAATGTCCCGATAATAGCATTGGCTAAACCGCCGCCGTCTAAACCGGGGGGTGGGGGTAATTCGAGGAATAAGTTCGAGTTTAAGCGGCGAAAGCCTTGCAAAGTAACGTAAATTAAAACTGAAAATAAGGGAATGAGAGTGATGACGACGCAAGCCGTGGCTAGGGCTGTCATCGCGTAGCCAAAGAGCGATCGCGAGCTTTTGGGTTTCTTTTTCAGAGCGCGGCTCATAGTACCGGCCTCTGAATCTAGGGCGCTAGACATAACAAAATTAACATTTTAATAAGACAACAAAAAAGGCGATCGCGTTACTCATAACGAGCGCGAACTTGATTCACAATCAACTGAGCCAAAATATTGACAATCAAAGTCATAATCATTAACACTAAGCCAGCATACATCAACGCCGAGATTTGTAATCCTTTGGCTTCAGCAAACTGGTTGGCTAAGAGAGACGCGATCGTATTGGCTGGCGCTAAAATCGAAATATTTAACTGATTGGAGTTACCAATAATCATCGTAGCAGCCATAGTTTCTCCCATCGCTCGTCCTAAAGCCAGCATAATCCCTCCCACAATTCCCGAAAAGGCGGCCGGAATCAATACCCGAAAAATCGTTCCCCAACGACTTGCCCCCAATCCCAAGGAAGCTTGCCGTAAATCGGGAGGTAACGAAGCTAGAGAATCCCGCGAAATCGCCGTAATAATCGGCAAAATCATAATTGCCAACACTATCCCAGCCGGTAACATCCCCGGGCCAATCGCTGGCGTACCGAAAAGGGGAATCCAACCCACGGTTTCGTGCAGCCAATTGCCCAAGTCTCGCGTAATCGGGATTAGCACAAAAATTCCCCACAAACCATAGACGACGCTGGGAATCGCCGCCAACAGTTCTACCAAAAAAACTAAAATAGTACGGATTTGAATGGGAATGAAATCTTCACTTAAAAAAATTGCCGTACCAATGCCCAAAGGAATTGCCAACAACAGCGCAATTAAAGAACTAATCAATGTGCCATAAATCATGGGAAGTGCGCCGTATTCATCTGCTACGGGATTCCAAGCACTATTGAACAAGAAAGGCAAGCCAAATTCTCGTAAAGCTGGCAAAGCTTCAAAGGCAACGATCGCGGCAATGGCCAATAAAATTAAGCCAATGGCAACGGCAAAAATGAGAGTGAGAACGACAAAAATACGGTCAATCGTTTTTTCTAGCCCAGAAGATGCCTTGGGCTGGGCAGGAGGGTTTGCTGACATATCGGTACAAAAAGGTAAACAAAAAAATAACCACTGTCGTCAAAGGGAGTTACCCTTACGCCAAGATTTTTTCTTGGAACAAGCAAAGTGTAACTCCCTAACTCTCTAAAAGTGGATTATTTAACTTTAATGGTGTAGTCGGGGCTAATTTCATCAGCAACAGCGGCCACTTTTTCGACCACGTTTTCCGGTAAGGGAATGTAGCCGAGTTCTTCGCTTTGTTTTTGCCCTTCAGTCAAACCGTATTCGATGGCAGCTTCCATAGCTACGGCTTTATCCGGGTCTTCGTAGGTTTTGTAAACGAGCAACCAGGTGTAAGTCACAATCGGATAAGATTCGTCTCCTTCGGGGTCGGTAATGAAGGCGCGCAGGTTTTCCGGTAATTCTACTGCTGAGAGGGTTTCAGCCGCACTTTCGGCGCTCGGTGCAATGAAGTTACCAGATTGGTTTTCTAGGGAAGCCACGGGCAAATCGTTTTGATTGGCGTAGCCGTATTCAACGTAACCAATTGCTCCAGGGGTTTGGGTGATTTGAGCGGTAACGCCTTCGTTGCCTTTACCCCCTACGAAGTTACCTGTGGTCGGCCATTCAACGGTTTTGCCTTCGCCGATACTGCTTTCCCATTCAGGGCTGATGGCGCTTAGGTGTTTGGTGAATACTCCGGTTGTACCGCTACCGTCGGAACGGTGAACGACGGTAATATCTTGGTCGGGTAATTCGACATCGGGGTTGGCTTCGGCGATTTTCGGGTCGTTCCACTTGGTGATTTTACCCATGAAGATTTCAACGTAAGCTTCGCGGCTGAGGTTGAGTTCGTCAATGCCTTCTAAGTTGTAAGCCATGACGATACTACCGGCGGTCATGGGGAGTAGTAGTACGTTGTCATCCACGGCTGCGATTTCTTCGTCTTTCATGGCGACATCGCTCGCGCCAAAGTCTACGGTTTTGGCGGTGAATTGTTCGACTCCCGCACCACTACCGACGGATTGGTAGTTGACTTGTATCTGGGGAATCGCTTTGTTCATTTGCACGAACCAGTTTTGGTACAAGGGCGCGGGGAAGGATGCTCCAGCACCCGTGAGAGCAACGCTGCTGCCTTTGATGGGGAGTTCTTTGTCGGCGGCTTCTGTGGTTTCTCCTTTAGTGCCTTCGCTGGCCATGTCATCGCTGGGGGTGTCGGTTCCTCCACAGGCGGCTAGGGATAAGGCGATCGCGACACTGGTTACGCCAGCGACCAGTTTGCCGTTAAGTTTCATTTTCATAGCCATAAACTCCTCGCGGGTTTTGTTACTTAATTTCAATGGTTTAGAAGCGATTTTAAAAAATTGCTATTCTGTTAGATAACAGAAGTCTTAATATTGTTACTTCAAGATCGAATACTTTGTCAAATAAAATGAGTTTAATTTTGGGTTAACAAAAGGTTAATAAAACTCGTTGATAACTTCTACATTCCTTATGATTATAGCGTTACTCCCGTTTTTGCGATCGCCCCATTCGGATATTATATGGCGATATTCTCAGTAGACATTGTTTGTATTCTGAAGTCAAAATTTAAATCAAAATAGACTTTCTTTAAAAATATTTTTAACTTTAAATAATCTTAAAATAACCTAATCTTGACAAAGCTAAGTCGCGAGAAATCCCGGTTATCAGAACATTTTTGCAGGGAATTCTGATAGGAAGGCGATCGCATCCTTGGTAAAAAAGCTGACATTTTCGGAGGGCGATCGCCATTTTCTACCACAAGGGATCGCTGTATAAATTAATCGTCACTTCTGCTTGTCCGGCGGGGATCGACGAAAGACAGGCACAAACTGAAGTCCCATCTGCCAATTCCACTTCGCAAGCATGACACGACCCCATCAAACAACCCGTAGGAATCATCACCCCAGCGCGATCGGCCACCGTCAACATCGGTTCTCCGACTTCGGCCGTCACCGTAACATCATCAGGCAAAAAACGAACAGTTACAGTCATTGTGTAGTTAAAGGGAGCATTTTCTCGCTAGTTTACTGGTTGTTGGTTGTTGGTTGTTGGTTGTTGGTTGTTGGTTGTTGGTTGTTGGTTGTTGGTCACTGAAAATCCCCCGACTGCCGACTGCCCAAAATCCCTAAGACAAAACCGGACTGAGGTCGAGATGAGCTTCCACCAAATCCGCCAACTCATCTTGAATCATTTCCCTTTGTTCGCGGTAGTTAGGTAAACCCGTGGGCAAAGAAATCAAGCCGCGACGCTGACGCAGATGATTCAGCCAGGAGCGTCGCCAAGCCCCATTATCAAACAAACCGTGTAAATAGCAACCCCAAGTCAGTAAACCGCGATCGACAATCCCCAAACTCGGATCGTCAAACAACGGATTATACTCTTGGCGCAGTTGACCTTTGCGGGTTTCAACCAAAACCGATCGCCCTTGGTGAATTTCGTACCCTTCGATGGGCAATCCCCCTTGAGGAAAGTTAGACATGACCTGACGCTGACGGGAAATCTTGTGACGGGCGATCGTGGTTTTGAGCGGTAGTAAATTCAAACCTGGCGTTTTGTCAGAAACTTCCCCTTCCAAACCTTCAGGATCGGCCACCGATTCCCCCAACATTTGAAAACCGCCACAAATCCCCATGACTGTACCTCCTGCCGCCGCATAATCCTGGATCGCTTTGGCCATACCGCTTTCTTGTAATATTTTGAGGTCGCTGAGGGTGGTTTTAGAACCGGGTAAAATTACTGCATCGGGATAACCCAAGTTATCTTGGGGAAGGAGATAGCGTACTTCGACAGTGGGTTCGGATTCAAGGGGATCGAAGTCGGTAAAGTTGGCAATGCGGGGCAAACGCACTATAGCAATGGTTAACTCGCGCCGGGGTTTGCTGGTACGACGTTCGAGTAAGTCCAGAGAATCTTCAGAAGGAAACAGGTTATCGCTCCAAGGAATTACACCGACTACGGGAATACCTGTGTAATTTTCCAGCCAATCAATGCCAGGTTGCAAAATGGAGCGTTGACCGCGAAATTTGTTGATAATAATGCCTTTGATCAGTTGGCGTTCGTCAGGTTCGAGGAGGGCTAGAGTTCCGACAACGTGAGCAAATGCACCGCCACGATCGATGTCTACGACTAGGAGGGTGGGGGCGTTGAGATATTTGGCGACCCGCATATTGGTTAAGTCTCGGTGTTTGAGGTTGATTTCGGCGGGACTACCTGCTCCTTCACAGACGATTAAATCAAATTCTGAGGCGAGCGATCGCAAGGAGTCTTGAATGGCTTGCCAACCGAGGTGAAAGTATTTTTCGTAATATTCGGCGGCAGTGGTGACTCCAGCGACTTCTCCGCGAATAATTACTTGGGAAGTCATGTTGCCTTGGGGCTTGAGCAAAATTGGGTTCATTTCTACCCAAGGAATGACTCTAGCAGCCCAGGCTTGGACGGCTTGAGCGTAGCCAATTTCGCCGCCTGTAGAGGTAACGTAGGCGTTGAGGGCCATATTTTGACCTTTGAAAGGGGCAACTCGCCATCCTTGACGGGAGAGAATGCGACACAGGGCGGCGGCGATCAGGGATTTACCTGCGTGGGAGGTTGTTCCCACTACCATAATGGCTTTCATGAACTCAAGCGTGATGACAGTTTAGTTAATCCCAGTTTGGCACTTTTTGGGGTTGTTGGTTATTAGTTGTTGGTTGTTGGTTATTGGTTGTTTGTTATTCGCCAAAATCCCCTAATTGGTAATTGGTAATTGGTAATTGGTAATTTCTTCCCCCTCCTCCCCCCTCCAAAACTGATGACTGATGACTGATAACTGATAAAGCTGCCCACTGCTTAAGACTTACTACCCCAAAAAACGAAGACGCAACCAGCGACTCAGGGCATTGAGAAGGCGATCGCCCCAAGTCGGACGAGGAAATTCTGAGTCGGGGTTTTGGGCAAGACATTGACGACCGAGGGGAGTTAAGCGGAAACTGTCGGTAATGCCTTGACCATCTACTTCTCGCCGCAATACACCCACTTGAATTAACCAAGCGAGGTGGTTTTCGGCTATGAGTTCGATGAGGGGACGTTCGGTATATTGGTTTTGTACGCCTGAGATGCCCGCGATCGCGTTTAAGGGGACGCGGCGATCGCTCATGGTGGCGAATAAGGGCTGTCGGAAAGGAAGGCAACGTAAAGCGCGGTTGGCACGGGAAATGGCGCGATCGGAGTAGGTAATGGGGTTGAGTTTGGGGGTTTGGGCTGCGGTCATAATCTGAAATTGTGGTGGGCTATTAACTCGATTGTAAAATAATGTAAAATTTAAGACCGCAGACATAACGTTAACCTCAGAGTTTTGAATTAATTATGGCTTTAACTCCAGGAACTCCCGCACCCAGTTTCACCACTACCGACGACCAAGGGAATACGGTTTCTTTACAGGATTTTGCCGGGAAAGTGGTGGTTTTGTATTTTTACCCCAAAGACGATACCCCCGGTTGTACGAAACAAGCCCAAAGCTTCCGCGACAACTACGCCCAATACCAAGAAAAAGATATGGTGGTTTTGGGTGTGAGTATGGATGATGAGGCTTCTCACACCGCTTTCAAGGAAAAGTATGGTTTGCCCTTCACGTTGTTAACGGATCGAGATGGTGCAATTAGCAAGGCTTATGATGTAGAGGGAGGCGGTTACTCGAAGCGCGTGACTTACGTTATTGATGCGGATGGCACGATCTCTCATGTGGATGCCAAAGTGAATACGGCTTCTCACGCTCAAGATATTTTGACGGTGATGGGTTAAAAGATTCAAAAAAAGGGGGCATAACCCCCTTTTATGGTGTTGAAAAGTGTCGATTTTGAGATTAACGACGGTTTAACCATTTGGCGGCGATCGCGCCTAATGCAGCCCCAACAAAGGGATTGCTGAGGAACTTCACTAGGGCGGGGCGATCGGCAAGGACATCATGGAAGACATCCGGGTGATTGTGGTAAGTGTAGGTTGCGAGTTTGGCAACATCATCGGCTTTCATGCGACTGGCGTGGTGCGTGGATAAGCCGAGTTGTGTTTCTAAGTCACGATCGCTGAGGTTGCGATGTTTGAGTTCTTTGAAGATTTCCCGCGCAATATCGTCTCGTTCGTTGGGCTGTATTTGAGCGATCGCGTTACGCAATTCTGGTTCCATGTCTTGGGTTGAAATGCGATCGGGATGAAAGGCTCGACCAAACAAACTGCGGCGTTCTTCGCGGGACGAACGACGGGCAAAGTCGTCGAAGTTGTCGTACTCGTTGGCGACTTTTGTATCCATACCGTCCAAGGAATCTACATTTCCTTGAGCTAAGTCGCTCATAATTTGGCGTTTATATTGTTCGCTACTTGGCATTTTTTTAAACTCCTAGTTATTCACAAAGTTATTTAAGATTCGTATTCAATTAAGCGCGTGGTATTGTTATAATTGGCTGTTAAAATTCGCTCTTTATCCGGGGCATAAATTAAGACTTTCAGATCGCGATTGGGGAAGTTTTTGTGGAATCCCTGTACTAAAGATTGAGCGAGCGATCGCACTTCTGTGGGACGGACTTGGGGAGAAATGACTACACCCAATTTGTCTGTGTCGCGCACATAAGCGTCTTTGATTAAGCCTTTGGATGTTTGAATGACCCAATCGCCAAACTTCTGTCCGACTGCGGTATCGCCCCGTTCAAGCTGACTGTATGTTTGCGATGAGGGGAGTAGAGCTGCTTGACTCGCTGAACTTGTGTTGCTACCGCAAGCTGGTGTTACTAATAACACTAGGACTAAAGATAGCGCGATCGCAATACGTCGAAAAGACCGCAATAAACTCACGTTTAAGCCTCCTAAATTTGTTATACAAAATTCATTGTTAAGATTAGTAACGAGCCAAAAAGAAGCGTGCTGATTAGCTTAATGCTTGTTTTTGACTTGTTAGTATTTTCATCCTAGGAAATGAGCGCGATCGCTACCTCTTTCCTAAGTTGTATTTATTTTTACAATTTGTTGGTACTCAAGCAGAACGTCTTTCTGAGGGGTTACTGGTTACTGGTTGTTCGTCACTGGTAACTGGTCACTGAAAATCCCCCGACTGCCGATTGCCGATTGCCGACTGCCCAAAAAACTGATAACTGATAACTGATGACTGATAACTGAAAAAGCTGCCCCTTAGAGGCTGATAACTAAAAAAACAGCCCAATCTACCGCAAACGCCGGAAAATCACCATATTTTCGCCAACTACAGGACTACGAGCAATTAAGTTGCCCTCGGTGTCAAAAAGTTCTAATTTAGAGAAATCCAAGGTTTGCGATCGCGCCCACATTTGATTGGCAATTTTGTCTTGTCGAGACTGGGGTAAATCATACCAATCCTCGACCAACTGAATACTCAACCGACTCGCTAGAAAATTGGCTTCAACCGTATCAATCAGCCCTTCTGCATACTGTTCGGTAATTTGAGCGACGCGGTTTTGAATGGATGCTACTAATCGCTGTTCTGGTGTGAGTACCACGACGGGTGGTTCTGGAGGTACGGAGACTTCTGGGGTTGTGGGGACTTCTGGGGCGATAGGGGCTTCGGGAACTACTGTAACTTCTGGGGTTTCGGGAATCACAACCTCCTCTGACGGCACTTCTACCCTCTCCGAAGGCGGTTCTAGGGGCGGCTTAAGCTCCTCCTCAAAAGTGGGTGTTAAGGGGGTAATATCGGCAATTTCGGGCGGCATAGAGGTCGCAGGCCGATCGTTGAGAGAGGTTAAAATTACTGAGGTAGACAGTACCGCCACAATCGTTGTTGCTAGTATTCCCGTAATAGCCCAGTCGGAGAGGCGTTGATTGAGGGTAGCAGGCAGAACTTTTCGGACTTGGTTAATCGCTTTATCCCAAGTCTGCTGTACCCAGTCGAAAGGGGGTAAAATGCGGTCGATGAGGCTGAGTTTGTCTTCTGATGCTGGGATGGGCTTAACCGGGATAGCGGTTGGTGTTTCTAGGGTTTGGGCTAAATTCTCGACATTAGTGGCGATCGCGTCTAAGGTAGCCTCAGAAGGTAGCTTAGAATCGGATTCTGTATCGAGTTGATTTACAACGGCTTCTAAGCGTTGTATCGTTTGGCGCAAGCGCCCAATTGCTTCTACCTTAGATAGAGATTGAGGTTGGTCTTGTTGTTCTTCTGCCATACATCCCTCGGTATTTGGTGCGCCACTGGCTCAAAAATTCGTTAAATTCTTACCAACATTCACAACAAATTTATCAGATTGTGGGAAAGTCTAGAACGCCCTTCTGTGCCATTGCGATTCAGCTTAATCTAAAATTGTGGAATGATTTTGGGGAACTTGAGTGATTCGTTTTTGGGTCTAATTCACTTTATCAGTTAAAGATACGCGATCGCGCCATTATGAAATTAAAACGCCGTAAATTTCTCTTACTCAGTAGCTTAGGTGGTTTCGGATTAGCTGCTTGCAGTAAGTTATTCGCTGTAGCTGAGTCCCACTCTACCCCCAATCATCCTACATCTGGTGCAACCCCAGCAGAAGATGAGTTACTGTTACGTTTTGTGACGGTTGCTGACACGGGAACGGGAGCAAGAGGACAATATCAAGTGGCCAATGCCATGACGCAACGATATCAACAGTTTCCTTACTCGTTGGTATTATTGGCAGGAGATAATATCTACACAAACGGCGAGTTTGAGAAAATCGAGCAGGTTTTTGAGCGTCCCTATGCACCTTTATTATCTCAGGGTGTCAAGTTTCACGCGGTTTTGGGCAATCATGATGTGCGCGAGCAAAATGGCGATCGCCAAATTACTTATCCCGGCTTTAATATGGGAGGGCGGTACTACACTTTTCGTCAAGGCGATGTCCAGTTTTTCGGTCTGGATACGAATTTATATTACACGCGATCGCCCCAAAATAATCCTGCCGGGGATGCTCAAACCGCTTGGCTAGAACGAGAATTAAGCCAAAGCGATGCACCGTGGAAAGTGGTTTTTGGTCATCATCAAATCTATTCTTCCGGGCATTATGGCGTAAATCAAGCCTTTGTCGCCAAATTTGCCCCCATGTTCCAAAAATACGGCGTACAGCTTTATGTTAATGGTCACGATCATCATTATGAGCGATCGCACCCCATTAATGGCACAACCTACTTAATTTGCGGTGCAGGAGCAGGAACTCGCTCTGTCAGTCAAAATGATTTTAGTGCTTATGCGGCTGAAATGCTCAGTTTTGCTGTTATTGAAGTTTATCGCGATCGCGCCATGATTCGCGGTATCGACACCAACCACACCGTATTCGACCAAGGTATCATCGAACGGGTTACACTGGCGTAGCTTTCTACTCAGCAGGAATATCCACCAACTGCTGTACCACAACAGCCACATCCGGGAAAGCCCCAGGATAAATTACCCCTTCACTCATTGTTGTTTGCGTTGAAAACTCGTTATTTTCTAAATCGCGAAACACAATGAGTTGTTTTTTCCTCACATCAACCACCCAATACTCAGGAATACTAACTTGAGCATAAAGCTGGCGTTTAGTATCCATATCATAAGCAAAAGTTGTATCAGCCACCTCAATTAACCAAAAAATATCTTCGGGATAGGGATGATGTTGTAAATAACGAGTATCCGGGAGACGAACCACAGCAATATCTGGTTGCGGTTCAGAATCAGCCAAAGTAATCGGATGGGCTTCAAAAACTTCGGCTTTCTGATTCAGAATACTGCGTAAATACTTCACCCCGCGATGATTCACAAAGCGATGTAATTCACCCTCTGGGGACATATCCCAAATCACTCCCTTAATCAATTCGCAGCGATGGTGGTTAAGAATGCCTAACTTCCGCATCTGTTGGTAATCTACCACCGACCATTTTGTCATTATCCGCATATTTTGACCAAACTCTCAAGCTTATTATCTCCGAAGTTACAATCGTACAGTAACGCGATCGCCCTCAATTTCGCTAAAATTGCCGTAGCTGCGATTATCCTAGGCTCACCCTCATGCTCAAAAAACTCATACTGAAAAATTGGAAAAGTTTTCGCTACGCTGAACTTCCGATTGATTCACTAACCGTTTTAATTGGTGCAAATGCCAGTGGAAAATCTAACGCAATTGAAGCTTTAGATTTTTTGAGAAGAACAAGTTTAGGAGAAAATTTCAATTCTATATTACAGCAAATTAGAAGAAATCCGAACTATTTAGCGTGGAACAATAGAAAGTATTTTAGTTTAGGTGTAGTTGTCGGAGATATAGAAGAAGAAACTTCGTTTTTTTATGATTTAGAGATAGAGATAAATTCCAATAGTAGATTATCTTACCTACAGGAATTATTACAACAAGGAGATCAATATAATCGAATCGGCTATCTAATTAAACCCGATGGTAAGTTGATTTGGGCAAATATTCAAGGAATTCCAGGAACAGAATTTCCAATTGAATTTGTAGATAGTTCAAAACTTAGCTTTTTCGCTAGAAGCAAAATGGATAATACATCTGCTCCAAATGCTGAAAACGTTGATATTAAATATATTGGCTACTGGAAAGTTGCCAGTGTATTAGAAAATATTTTTATTTTAAATCCAAAACCCGAAAAAATGCGAGATTATGCACCAATAACCCAAGATTTATTAAATGATGCTTCTAATTTAGCTGGCGTAATTGCTCAACTTTCAGAACAGCAATTATCTAGGTTTAATCAAACCATTTCTAGTTATGTGAAACACCTACCAGAGCGGGATATTCAACGAGTTTGGGCAACACCTGTAGGGGAATTAGAAACTGATGCCATGCTTTATTGCGAAGAAGAATGGAAACCAGGAGAAAAAATCAAAATAGATGCTCGTAGTATGTCCGATGGCACATTACGATTTATCGCCATTCTCACCGCACTACTCACTCGTCCTAAAGGTAGTCAACTCATCATCGAAGACATTGACGACGGCTTGCATCCCTCTCGCTTTGACTTATTACTAAAAATGCTACAAGAAATTGGATCGCAGCGCCAAATAGATATCTTAGTTACCACTCACAATCCCGCCTTTCTTGACCGTTTAGCGCCAGATATGACTCCCTTTATTATTGTAGCCCATCGCGACTCTGAAACTGGTGAAAGTCGCTTAACCCCCCTCGAAGAAATTCATAATTTTCCCAAGTTATACGCTTCTGATTCTATTGGTAATTTAGTCACCAAAGGCGCAATTGAACGCGGTGCAGCCCGGACTTCAGATTAAGCCAGATGAAACGTAAAGCTTTAATTTTTGATACTTCTGTCTTGTGCGTGTTGCTACAAATTCCGGAAAAAGATAAATGCGAATCCGGTCAGAAAAAAGGCAAAAAAATAGATAAAACTGATTTATTTTATTGGGATTATCCAAAAATTACACAAAGACTCGAACACGAACAAGCCCAAGGAACAGTTTTTGTTTTACCGTTAGCTGTAGTCATTGAAACTGGCAACCATATCACCCAAATTTCAGGCTCAAAGCGTTACGATATTGCTCAAAAATTAACTCAAATTATGCAATCAGCAGCCGATGAAACGACTCCTTGGGCTGCGTTTAGTCAACAAGTAAAACTTTGGAGTGGAGAAGGATTAAAAGCCTTAGCAACTGATTGGCAAAGCTTAGTCAATCAAGAAATTGCTTTGGGAGACGTTACGATTAAGGAACTGGCTCAATATTACGCTCAGATAGGCTTTACCGTGGAGATTTTGACCGGGGATGCGGCTCTAAAAGCTTGTGAACCCCCACCTCCTGCTAACATACCCAAAAGAAGAAGCGCAAAGTAATAATAACAAACAACTACCACTTCAAAGTTGCCGCTTCTATACCTTCTTCCCGGCGAATCTTACCATCTTTTTCAAACCAAGCGATAATTTGTTCGTGGGTCAAATTTTCCATCGGAACATCATATTCCTTCGCGATAATTTGCAGCAATCGCCAAGAAGAAACCGTCAAACGAGTCAAAAACTTTTCAGGAGACGATAACAACGCCTTATCCACATTCGCCGATTCTTCAGCCGTGAGAAATTGCGCGCCAGGTTGTTGCGGTTGAGTCATTTCAGTTATCAGTTATCAGTTATCAGTTATCAGCCTCTAAGAGGCAGTAGGGATTGGGCAGTGGGCAGTAGTTTTGG
>JAWQFT010000097.1:0-19656 GCA_035968055.1 Jaaginema sp. PMC 1080.18
TTCTTAGAGTTACTATCTAGTACAGTATCTCTAGATGAACTTAATTCTGATAATTTAGAGAAGCAAATAGATCCTTCATCTTATTTTACAGATTTTTGGAAAATTAACTGTATCGCCAAAAAAGATAGCTCTAGGTATCACAGTAATTCTAATTGTTACCACTGGAGACGACTTTGTTTTGACTATATGAGGTTTAAAACTCACAATGACGACAAAACTGATGATTTTTTGATTTCTTTTCTGTCTCAAGATGATACAGATCAAGAAATACCAAATTGGGGTAAAAAACACTGTACAGTTTGTAGCCCAAACACAGATCAATAGTTAGTGGTAGAGTGGGCATCGCCCACCATTCACCAACCACGCAATCCACGATACAATTAAAATTATTATCCCTATATTTTTGCTTATAAAATATAACATTAGGGTTAAAAGTTTGATGTGGTGGGCAATGCCCACTACTACTAGGAAGAACTAATATACCAACGGGGTTGGGTTTCCTCGGTGTGGACGCGAATTACCCCTAATTCTGTGAGGCTGTCGAGACAATCTTGGATGGTGTTTTGTTGGCGTTTGGCGTTTTTGAATTGAGCGGTGATTTGGGTGAGCGTCCATTCTCCTCCTTGGGTGCGGAGGAGGTTGCGAATGGCTGCGAGTTGGTCTTTGAATTGGGTGGGGAGTTTTTGTTGTTCCACGGGGGCTATTACTTCGGGTTTGGGTTCTGCAATGCCTTCTAGGGTAGGTTGAACGGCGATTTGGTCGGGGGCTTGGTATTCGGGACGCAACCAGCGAATAATGCCGTTACGTTCTTCTGCGGCTCGTTCGGCGTTGAGTTTGACGAGGTTTTCGAGGATTTGTTCGTCGCTGAGGGTGGATTCCCAGCCATAAGCCTCGAATACGGCTAAATCGAGGTCGTCGTGGATTTGTTTGAGAATGGAAACGAGGGCGCGATTGTTGTATTCTCGGTCTTTGTCGGTGAGGGGTTCGTGGTTTCTGATTTTTTCGAGGAGGTTATACATCCCGGTAATGGTGATGTCGGGATGGTTGGCTTGGACTTGTTTGCGGTGTGCGTCGAGTCTTTCTCCGAGTTGGCGGATTTTTTGTTTTTGCTCTGGGGTTGGGTCTGGGAAGGGGAAGGGGTCGAAGCAGCGAGTTTTTGGATATACCGGGGTTACTCCTCTTTGAGAATCGCAAGCCAAAGCCCAGGTAACATGAATATAACTTGATAAAATTCCTAAATAATATGTATCTGCCAAGCCAATTACTACTAATTTATGTTCGGGGAGAACAGTATTATCTACTAAAATAAATACTCTATGTTTAGATGTTTCTACAGTCGCAATATAACTAGGCAATTTTAAAATTGAATCTCTGGTTTTTGGCATTGTTTCCCCAAAAAGCCACCAATTTTCACGTCTATTTTTTCTATTATTTACATCTCTTTCCGGCTTTACTCTTTGTAGAATTTGCTCGAAAGCTTGTGGTGCTGTTACACGAGCTTGATTTGAGTCTAAACCATAAAAATCAATAGCTTTAAATCTTCTTGGTTGTTTAAGTAAGTCATTACCATTTAGTATAGGACGAATACAATCAAAATTTGAATTATATAAATAAGAAGATGGTTTTATTAAAAATCCTCTATTGCCTAGCATGACTCCCATACCAGCTAATCCAAAGTTTGCCCGTAAAGGTTTAGCATTTAGTATGTCTACGCCAATTTTTAAATTAGCATGAATTAAACCCGTATTAGATACTAATTGTATTTTAAAAGTTCCATCGTCTTTAATTATTTCTTGTGTAACAATAGATAATTCTCCAGATATTTTTCCCTGAGTAGCAACTGTCATTGCAATTCTTACTGCTGCACAATCTTCATTATTAATCCACGGATGATCTGGAATCACAAAACACAAAGATATAGGCTGAGATGAGTAAATTGCAGCATTAATTACCCGACTATTAAATGTTTGTGTAATGCTATTTGTTGTGACAAATCCAAACTTTAATATCTCTTTCTGAGATGTAAGGTTAGCGGCTACATACCACCAGTACATGACGTAATCAACACTGTCTGGAACTTTACCTTTATATGTTTTCCGTAGACTTCTGACATAACCTTCTCCTAGTCTTTCTAGCATATACAGTTTCCCCATAAAAGGCGGATTTGACACCACATAATCTGCCTCTGGCCACTCAGCCGGACGGGGATTGAGATAGCGTAAAATAGGAATCTGGTCAGACGGGTCAGGGACAGCTTCCCCCGTCACCGGATGCTGCATCGTGCGTCCCCCCCAACGAGTCCGTACCTTATTCGTTTTCGGGTCAATATCCGGCTCTGTGCCATCATAAGCCAGCACCGCATCCCGGTTTTCGATATTGTGATATTCCCGTAAAACCGGCTCAACTGGGGGAATATCGCCAAATCTGCGGAAATGCCACTGAAGATAACCAATCCAGATGACCAAATCCGCAATAGCAGAGGCTCTGGGATTAATTTCAATCCCCAGAAATTGCGACGGGTTAATCAAATCTACATCCAACCGTAACTGATCTGACTCGGTAATGTCGCCAATGCGCTTCAACACCTCCGTTTCCAACTGCTTCAGCAAATCCATCGTCACATAAAGAAAATTCCCTGTCCCACAAGCGGGGTCAAGAATCCGCACTCCCCGTAACTCCGTGAGAAACGCCTCCAAGGTGGCAACGGCTTTGTTACGTTTCGCGGTAGTGGGTTTAGGAGCATCCCCGATAATTTTTATAACCTCTCCTTGTACTAACTCCCACTGTTCCCGTAAGGGTTCGATTACCACCGGACGCACCAAACGCTCGACATAAGAGCGAGGGGTGTAGTGCGCTCCCAACTTTTTGCGCTCGGCTTTATCTAAGGCTCGCTCTAGCAATGTCCCAAAAATGGCAGGTTCGACGTTTTGCCAGTCCCGTTTAGCCGCCGTCAGCAACACTTCAATTTGAGCCACATTCAAGTCAAAAGCAACCGGATTGGCGAATAACCCACCATTAAACCGCAGTAATTTACCATAAAAACCAAAATCTGTGCCGTCGTTCATGGCTTGCCATAAAGCTTCCACTTGCGGCTTAAATTGTCGCGGATTTTTGAGCCAACGGGTTGCTAAGGTGTCGGTGAATAAATGCTCTTTGAGTAGCCCTACATCTTCAGCAAACATGGTGAAAATGCAGCGCATCAAAAATAAGGCAACTTCTTCGGGATTGTGTTCGTTTTCGAGGGTTTTGGTTAACAAAGCCAAATCTGCGGCAACTTCTCGCGTGACTTGGGCTGCGATTTTCTCCGGGTTACGCGCTTGCGGATTGGTGAAAATATCGACGAATAAGGCGAAGATTTCCGGCTTTTGCAGATGAGCCAGGGGGATGTCTGTGCGGGCGGCATAGCCTCCGTAATCACCGTTAAAGCCCCACCACAACTCAAAATGGTCGCCAATATCGCAAACTAAAAGAAAGGGCGGTTTGCTCGGTAAATGGCGGGTGTAGGAAACTGCTTGTACAAAGGCTTTTGCCATTTCGCGGCGATAAGTGGCTGTACCGCGTTTGGCTGTACCTTTCTGGGTTGTACCGCCTTGTTTGGCTTCGATGAGAAAATGATCTTCTTTGTAAAAGTCAATAAAGCCAGAGGTGACTTTGCCACTGGGATGATAGATTTTGATGTCTTTTTCAAAGCAATAGTGGTCGCTTTTAAATGAGCCTTTGGGAGGTGGTTTTGGAACGCCCAGAGTCTCACATAAATCTTGGAAAAAAGATTGAGCGTTGGCTCGTTCGTTGCCTTGGGAGTTCTGCCAACGAGTTAAAAATGCTGCGACGCGATCGCGCTGCTCTGTTACCATCTTGCTATCGTGCGAGGAATGTTTTTACTGTATCAAAATCTCAAATGAGGAGGATGGGGAGGAGTGGGAAGAGGGGGAGGAAAAGAACTGTACTCGCAGAGATTGCATTAAGCCGCTTCTTGACGCTGTTGTTTGAGATATTCAAAAACTGATTTATCGCCAATGTCTGGGGGAATCGGTTGAATGATTTTGCGGAAGGCGAAAACGAGGAATAAACCACTCCAAATGGCTAATAACCCCTGTTCCCAAGCTAGGGGTAAAGCCCCGACTAAATGACCTAACAGTAAAATGGGGACGAGGGGCGTGAGAATGCGGGTTTCGAGGCGGTGAAAACAAAAGCCTTCTTTAAAGAAGATGCCTGTGAGGGCGGCGAAAGTGAAGCCGACACCGAATAAGCTGAGGGGGTGATTGTAGACGAAAAGGGCGAGGGGAATCGGCGATCGCGCTGCCAATATGATACTCGCGATCGCGCCTACTGCCAGAAAGATTTGTAACAAGCGATGTAGGGGTTTGAGATATATGTGAATCGTGGTCAAACTCACCGCTAATCCCGCCACAAATAGCCCGTAGAGGACGGTTAAACTCTGGAGTACCTCGGTTGTCGCACCCCGTCCAAAAAGCAAGGCACAGCCTACGGTAAAGCTGACTGCGGCAATAACTAAACCCCCCCGATACAGTCTAACTTCATTGCGATCGCGATCGGTAATCGTAAATTCGCCAAATTGCCCTTGATATACAGTTTGTTCCATAATAATGGGTTGCTAGTTTGCGGTTATCTTTCGATTTTGACGCAGATTGAGTAATTCTTGGGGAGAAGCCAGTAACTTGATACGAGCATAGGTAATTTGGCGTTGGGGATTGAGGACAAATTGCCATGCTACATTAACCGTAAAAACTGAAGTGCGGACTTTGCCGCGAACTTGGACTTCCAGGGTATCATCTTCTTGGATGACGACTTCGCCTTGGCGGGGATAAGAGCGTAAACCTTGGGCTTCTGCTTCTAGGTAAGTAGCGATCGCCTCCGGGCCAACAATAGCATCTTCAAAAGGGGGTTTTAACTCTCCTGTCGGGGCAAATAAAGCGGCTGTAGCCTCAAACTCTCCAGTATTGAGGGTCTCGAAGTATTGCAACACTGTCGGTTCGCTAATATTTTCAATATTTATGTTAGAACGAGAATTAATTTGCGAAATCATTATTTTATCAACTAAACTTGAAGACTATTTCATCCTTTATTGTGCAAAGTTTTGTGACTTTTAGCCTCTAACTTGCGTTTTTTAGGCTTATTCCTTTAGGCTGAGTGAGCGATCGCCCGTGACTTTAACCAGCGAAACGATTAAAAAACAAGCTCAAGCTTTGGGCTTCCATAAAGTTGGTATTGCCTCAGTTCCCCCTCCTCAAGATAATGCCACTGCTCATTTACAAACTTGGTTAGCCTTGGGATATCACGGGGATATGGCTTGGATGAACAACCCGCGACGAGGAGATGTGCAACAATGCTGGCCGCCAGTTCAGTCTATTATTAGCGTGGCGTTGAATTATTACACCCCTCAGCAACGCCCCCAAGGTCAAGAATATGCCAAAATTTCTCGTTACGGTTGGGGACGAGATTACCACAAAATTATGCACAAAAAGCTTAAAAAGCTGGTAAATTGGCTAGAGCAGCAAGCAGAAGGGGTGCAAGCTCGCTTTTATGCCGATACCGGGCCGATTCAAGACAAAGTTTGGGCAGAACGAGCAGGGTTGGGCTGGATTGCTAAAAACGGCAACGTCATTACGCGAGAATACGGCAGTTGGGTGTTTTTAGGGGAAGTGTTAATTGATATGCGTTTAACCCCAGACAAACCCCACAGCCAGCATTGTGGTACTTGTCAGCGCTGTATAGAAGCTTGTCCCACCAACGCGATCGCCCAACCGTTTGTGGTGGATGCCAATCGCTGTATCGCTTATCATACTATTGAGAACCGGGCAGAAACTTTACCCAAGGCGATCGCCCCAAAATTAGCAGGCTGGGTAGCAGGGTGCGATATTTGCCAAGACGTTTGTCCGTGGAATCAACGCTTTGCTCAAACAACCGATATAGAAGACTTCCAACCCTATCCTCAAAATGTTGCCCCCACTCTCCAAAATTTAGCCCAAATTACCGATGAAGAATGGGATCGACAATTTCGGGCTTCGGCATTACGACGAATTAAACCAGAAATGCTGCGACGCAATGCCCAAGCTAATCTCGATCGTTAGATACTGTTTTGGGTTTTTTCAACTGCTGCTATGACTCCTCGTTTAATCGTTTTTGATTTTGATGGCACAATTGCCGATACACCCCAGACAGTATTTGCCATTGTTAATCGTCTTGCGGAGGAGTTTAACTATCCTGCCTTGAGTGCAGCGCAAATTTTGACTTTGCAGGGCTTGAGTTCGCGGGAAATCGTCCGTCAAGCCGATGTTTCGATGCTCAAACTACCTTTCCTACTACGGCGGGTTAAACAGGAATTAAACCGCGAAATCAGTTCAATTCAGCCTATTTCTGGGATGGAAGCAGCCCTGCAAGAGTTAAAGGCTCAAGGCTACCGTTTAGGCATTCTCACCTCCAATCGGCAAGACAGCGTTACCACCTTTCTCGCCACAAATAATTTACAAAATATTTTTGAATTTATTGACTCGGATGTGACTTTATTCGGAAAACACCGCAAAATCCGGCGTTTATTGCGGCTAAACCGCCTCAATCCTCAAGAATTCGTCTATGTCGGGGATGAAACGCGAGATATCGAAGCGGCACAGAAAAGTAAAGTTTGGGCGATCGCGGTAGGATGGGGATTCAATGCACCCGCCTTATTAGCGCGATACAATCCCGACAATCTCGTTACCACTCCCCCCGCATTAGTAGCAGCGATCGCCCAGTTAACCCATCTAGAAAACTAGCGAGGACGGGGTTCGGTGAGTTTTTCCCAAGCTGCTTGGGCTGCATCGTTAAGGCGATCGCCAAAATCGCTGACTTCCTTAACCAAGCCGTCCCAATTCTTCTCGACTTCTTCAGTCATAATCTGAATTGATTCGGCAATGCGATCGGGTTCAAACAGGTTTCTAGATTCAATTTCCTGTCGGGCTTTCCGCATAGCCTCAAGATATTGTTCGCGGCTAAATTCACCAACTTTCTGACTTTCGGCTTGGGCTTTGCGTTTAATTGCTTCAATCAACGCGATCGTTTCTTGTTGCAGTTCTGCATTCGTCGGTTCGGTATCAGTCTCTGTGGTTATCAAAGCTTGTTCGGTTTCGTCTACTTCAACGATAGCTCTATGTTTGGGAATATTAGATTCAGAGGTCACTTTCTAAGTTACTCCTTGGGTTGATAGGGTTAGGTTTGGCCGCATTGTACTGAGTTTCGCTTAAGCCTTGGGTTAGGAGAATGCGAAGCCACAAGTACGGGTTTCCAACCCTAGGCGTAAGTTTGCTACAGTGAAAAGCACACTTTTGGCGATTTTGTCCGAGTATGAAATTGAGACGAAGATTGAATCAGTGGCGTTTTTGGGGAGGATTAGCGATCGCGACGATCCTGGTGAGTTGCGATCCAGGAAACGATCACCTGCGTTTCGGAAACCCCAGTAATGCCAATACCACCGATTTGAATAACTACTTACTCACCAAACCGGAGTTTGTGCTGTCCTATAATTGCACGCAAGGCACTGCCAACTGGGTATCTTGGCAATTAAATCAAAGTTGGTTGGGAGATAGCGATCGCCAAGATGATTTTCGTCCCGATGAAACCTTACCCGATGGCTGTTATGCCGTGCGTCCTAACGATTATCGCGGTAGCGGTTACGATCGCGGCCATTTAACCCCCAGTGGCGATCGCACCAATAGCATTGCCAGCAACAGCGCCACCTTTGTCATGTCCAACATGATACCTCAAGCCCCAGCCAATAATCGGGAAGTGTGGCGAGAATTAGAAGAATACAGTCGCGATCTCGTCGCTGACGGCAAAACCTTGTATATTATCGCTGGCGGTGTCGGACAAAAAGGCGCGATCGCCAAAAACAAAGTCACCGTCCCAGAAAGTACCTGGAAAATCCTCGTTGTCCTCGACTCAGACAGCGCCCCCATCACGGCACAAACGCGGGTTATAGCTGTTAATATGCCCAATAACGACAGCGTAAAACGCACCGATTGGCAAGACTACATTGTATCCGTTGATGAAATCGAATCACTAACAGGTTACGATTTTTTGTCTGACGTTCCCACCAATATTCAAGAAACCGTCGAGCAAAAACGGGATTCGTAAGTTTTGCTATCCCCAAACCGCACCTTTAACCAACAACTACTGACAATAAATTTGCCACATTTGTTCGTAAGCCTTTTCCATTTCGCGAGTGAATTGTTTACCATTCCACAAAGGCGCAGAATGACGAGATTGGCGTAATTTGCGAGCAACTGTTTCTCGTAAATTACGCTCTGTACCAAAACGCACTCCCCACTGTACATATTCTTCTGGGGTAGTGGCAATTCCTTCAGTTATCCCCACATTTTTTAGCATTGTGTAGCTATTACGGGCTGAAAACTGTTTCCCCACCCGCGTCACCAAAGGAACACCCATCCACAAAGTTTCTAGGGTTGTCGTTGCGCCGTTGTAGGGGTAGGTATCGAGTACCACATCTGCTATCGTTAGATTAGCGCGGTGTTCGGCTTCGTTGCGAGTAATGGGTAGGAAACGAAGGAGATCGCGACTCACTCCTTCGGCTTCCGCTAATTCCTCGAAAAATGCCCGAATCGAAGTTTCATCTCCAATCCCTTTAATTAGAAAGTAACTATTGGGGACTTGCCGCAGGATTTGCATTTGCAATCTGGTCGTCTCAGGATGGCGTTTATAGCCCCTCTGAGCGCTGAAATAAACAATAGCATCGACCGGAATATCTAGCTCGTCGCGGCGCAATGTCGGGACACCAATTTCAAAACCATCAACCGCAATATAAGTCTGGGGGAGTCGCCAAATCTTTTCAGCATAATACTCCTCGGCTTCGTCTAAAAGCACATAAGGATCGGCAATAAAGTAATCAATTGCCGGAATACCCGACGCATCCCAACCCAACCAACTAATTTGAATGGGGGCAGGTTTGAGAGTGGTAATATAAAGGCTATGACCGGATGTAACGCTATCGAGATCGACTAAAATATCAATCTCGTCGGCGGCAATTTTGTCGGCAATATCTACACTTTCTGAAGATTTATAAACATGGTCGAAATGCTCTAAATACCAATTATGTAAAGTATCGGGAATGACCGGATCGCAGTTGGCAAAATAGCCATAAACTTCAAAGCGAGATCGGTCTTGATATTGAATCAACCAACGTGCTAACCACCCCACAGAATGATAGCGAAAACAGCCGGAAAGATAGCCAATTTTGAGACGAGAATGGGGTTTTCTTTGTTGCTGTTGTTGTTGATATCGAGTAATAATATTCTGTTTATCTAACTGTAACTTAGTTTGACTTAATAATCCTAATTGGTTCTGGACTTGCCGCATTTGTCTGGGATTATCCCCAAAATAAGGAGCAAAAAAGTTATGTAAAATAATATGCGGGACTTGTAACTTTTCGGGGGGGTAAGTATTAATTAATTCCTGTAATAATTCTTGCTGATGGTCAAACAAAGCCTCAGCTTCTTGCCAATAACCCCCAGCCGTCATTAAACTGCGTAATAGTTGTTGATTGGCTGCCATTTGGTCGGAAAGAGACTGATTCGCAGATAATGTACAGGAGTATCGCGCTGTTGCAATACTTTTTTCGTAGCGATTGGCATTTTGATACAACCTTGTCAAATCGTGCAGCATTTGGCGATTATTAGGGTCTAGCTGCAAACAAAGTTCGGAAAACTCAATAGCTAAACCTGGTTGTTTGTGAGTCTCGGCAATTTTTCGGGCTTGGGGAAAAATACCATTAAGATATTGTTCGGCTTGGGGAATAGTTTGGATATAGCCCAAACAAGCTTTAGCTAAATCTAAACTATGGGGATGGAAGGGGTCATATTCAACGACTTTTGCGGTAAACGTAATTAAATCTTCTGAGGTAATCGGGAGGGGTTGTTGGGCTTGCAAATAAGACAAGAAATCGGATTCTGCGAGGCGATCGCCCTTATAATAATTAAGAGTAATTTCCGCTTCGTATAGCTTCAGTAAATTCTCCCATTCCCCAGGGGCTATTTCTTGAATAATCTGGCGAATCTGTACCACTTCAGGCAGTTTTTCGGCTTGCGTGTAGCGTTGGGCTTCCGTCTCCAAAACGCCCACTAACTCCCTTGTCGCAGCGTCCGTATCATCACTCTGCATCACTCCCAACAGCCAAGTGGTTTGGGCTTCTGGGGCTTGGTTTTGTAACAGCAACGCCAACCCCCAATACCAATACAAACAGCAGTTTTCCGGTTCAGTTTTGACGGCTTGTTCGTAGAGGGTTGTAGCTTGGGTATAATCGCCGTTGAGGAGAGCTTGATAAGCAGACTGTGGCATTGTCTATTTTTATTCCAAAATAAAAAGAGCGAGACGTTTTAGACAACTCACTCTTTTCTATTTTCAACAGATTTAGGACAAGCAAGCAACTGTGCTTGACTGTTCTTATTTCAAAGACTTGTAGTTTGTAGCACAAGCAGGACTGTTACTGTTGAAACTTGCACCACCTACGTTGGTAATCGCAGCAATTTTAGGAGTTTGTCCTTCACACAGTAAACCCACGGTTAACAATTCACCCGTGTTGGAATCTCCAGGGATAGTTCCGGTTACACCATAGTAAGCCTTGAGGGTGCTGTTGGTATTAACAGCTTTAGGATCGGCAATAGCTACTGTAACCCCAGGAGTCCCCGTTGCTGGGTCCATAGTGTAGCGATAGTTATCGGTTTGGGTGCTAATACCTACAGCTAATTCCGGGAAAGAAGTAGCGAATCTTCCTGCTTCCAAGAAGAAGCCTTGTTGTGCGCGGTTGGTTGCACCGATGTTGTTGCGGGCTTCTGCTTGTTTAGCTTTGTTGGCTTGACCGAGCAAGGAAGGTAGCGCGATCGCAGCTAAAATACCGATAATGATAATAACAACGAGTAGTTCAATTAGGGTGAAACCTTCATCAGCTTTTTTCTTGCCGTTCAGGTGCATTAAAAACTTGGCTTGAAAGTCGCGATTCATAATCTTGTTCTCTCTCCTAGAGGTATCCAAAAATCAAGGTGGCTAAAGTTCGAGTTAATTCTCTGTGAGTAACTTACCCACATTTACCGCAATACCTATCACTCTTGCAAAAAAAAATTTTGTTCGCGCTCTCTCTAACGCCCAAAACTTAGATATAGTAAGCCATTACAGTTCTTCTTTCTGGTTTTTGATTCTGCTGTACAACTACTGTTCTAGTAGAATGTAGCCCAATTTCTCTAAGCCAGTTAGCAAATTTTGTAAGCGCAGCGAGACTGCTTCGGGATTATTGGGTTCGAGGGTTTCTAAGCTGAACGGTTGGAAGCGCAACCATTGTTCGACCAAAGTAGCCAACGAACAGGGAGACTTCAGTAACGGTAGCAAGATATTCGCTGCGGCTGTTGCATCTAGGGAACTATCGGGTCGGCCTGCAATGGGTAAAAATTGACTAATAGGAAAAGCACGAAGCTGACTACAACACTGTTTTAAAGCTTCTTTGACTGCGTTGGTTTGCAACTGAGGATGCAGATAAATTGTTGCTGCTTGCCAATCGTTTTCTGTCCACTCGGAAACCGGGGTAAAAGGTTGGCTTTGGTCAGGATGACCGCACCAAAAATCGAGCAAACGATTGACGGGATGAATTAACTCAAACATCCGCAGTTTTTCTTCGGTGGTTGCTTCAGGTAAAGAACGCCAGTCTTATTAGTCAAATCATATTTATCATTTTTAATGGTCTCTTTGAGTAAAATTCGATCTTTTAAAGCTTCAAAAATTTCTAAAACAATATCAATTTCCATTTCTTCGGGATTATCCTCCATTAATCCCATCATTTTAAAAAGTTGCTGTGCTTGATAGTAATTTCTTCTTTGCAAAGCACTGTGTAAATTAGTGCGGATAATGCCGTCAGGCTTGAGAACCGATGCCATTAATTGTAAAGTTTCGACAATATCTGGTGTGAGATAAATGACTTCATCGCAATTAATATAATCAAATTGTAAATTTAAGCGTGGCAGTTCATCAATTGCTAAGGCGTGAAATTCGACATTATCAAAGCCGTGATATTGTAAGCGGAGTCGAGCTAATTCAATAGACTTTTCTGATAAATCAATTCCTACAATTTTAGCCCCTGGATTAGCACAAGCTAAGACTAAGCTTTTGTAACCCGAACCACAACCTGCATCAAGAATCAGCTTATTTTCAGTTTGGGTGATTTTTTGGTTTCTTAAATAATAAGAAGTCGTAAGATTGTGAATATAAAGCTCGTTGATATTATATTCAGGGGAAGCCTCTAAAGGTGTATTGGGATAAGGTTCAAAGTCAAATTGTTGGCGGATTCTCTCAAATAGTTCTGTATCTTTGTTCATGATTTTGAAGGCAAGTTGCAAAAAAAAGAGGCGTTAGAGAAAAAACGCCTCTATTATAGTTTATGCTTCGCTGGGGGATTGTTCGTGGAGCGATCGCGCGATCGCCTCGTCAATAGCCCCCCGCAACAGAGGTGACAAGTTCTCGTTGAGGTCTCCCGAACGAATCAACTCCGCATAAGTATCCGCTTCGATATCCAGCAAGCGTTCGCGGACTTGTTCGAGTTCGATACTCATGAGGGTTGGATGGTTGCGACGTAGGGTTTCCAGTTCGTCCTCGATGCTTTGCAACTGACCCTTCACCAAACTATATTGATAGCGCAAAAACTCCGCCGCGCGATCGCCCTCCTCGTTAATTTCATTTTCTTCCAAATTACCCAAATACTTCAACACGCGAATCAAAGCCATGCGTCGGGCTAAAGCCTCAGAATACTCTTGTCGCAAGGGTTGGTCGCCAATGAGGTTCAACTTTTCCAGTAAAAACTGCACCGTCAAACCCTGAATCAACAGCGTAAACAACACCACACCAAACACCGCATCAATAATCTCCTGACGACCATTGAGAATCTCTGGAACGCTCAACGCTAGGGCAATCGAGACACCCCCGCGCAAACCGCCCCACCATAACACCGTTTGTTCGCGCAGATTAATATCAATTTTCGTGAAAGCATTACTCACACTTCCCAACCCGAAAATCACAATAATCCGCGTAATCACCACAGCAGCAATAGCTACCGCAATCAAATCCAAATTACTGCCCAAACTGGCAAAATTAATCTGGTCGCCAATCAGCAAAAAGACAATCGAATTGACGAAAAACGCCAGAAACTCCCAAAACTCCGACACAATTAACCGAGTTCGAGGATTCATGCCGATTCTAGAGCCAAAATTCCCTAAAATCAGCCCTACCGTCACCACACCAATTACCCCAGAACCGCCTAATTCCTCCGCGATGAGGTAAGTTCCATACGCCGAAACCAACGTCAAAGACTGTTCAACTAGCGGCAAATCAAAGCGTTGCGTCAGGTAAGAAATCCCGAAACCAATCAAACCCCCAACGCCCAAACCAACCCCTACAAACACGCCAAAACGGGAAATCGTCCCTGTCAGCGAAAACTCCTGAACCCCCAGAGGAATCCCCACCAACAACAAAAACGCCACAACCGCCACACCATCATTAAACAGGCTTTCCCCCTCCATAATGGTCGTCAGTCGCTTACTAGCCCCCAACTCGCGAAACAACGCCACTACCGAAACCGGGTCAGTCGCCGACAAACTTGCCCCCAACAGCAGCGCAATGGGCAGAGAAAGGGGCGTAAAGCTACTAACTGCCCAAGCCACCCCCAACACCGAAATAATCACCCCCAACACCGCAAAAAGACTCACAGGCAGCCAACTCTCCTTCAAGTCCTTCCAGCGCATATTCCACGCCGCTTCAAACAAAAGGGGAGGCAAGAAGATTTCGAGAATCAACTCTGGGGAAAGATTAACCAAACGGACATCCACAAACGCCAAACCCGAACCCACAATCACCAATAGCAGGGTATAAGGAATTTGCCGAAACCAACTAAACAACCGCGAAATGGTTGCCACACTCAGGGAAACCGAAAGCACAACCAGGAATTGTTCGAGGTTGCCTTTAATGGAAACGGCACTAAATTCTGCTGCTGCTGCTTCTACACTCATCCACACTCACTCCAGTTTGTCGATTCACTTGCCAATGATAATGGATTGGTTATTTGTTGTTAGTTATTTGTTGTTAGTTGTTTGTTGTTGGGTGTCGAAGCGCCCAGCGTAACACCCCGAAATTAGAGCCAGTAGGGCATTTTGGGCAGTCGGCAATCGGCAGTCGGCAGTAGGGTGCTGTTAGCGCAGCGTAACGCACCGAAATCAGAATAGAGTAGGGCTTTGAACAGCTACCCTACTGCCGTGACACAGCTTAAGCGGTGGGTTACGGCGGATTGCCCAATCGCAGTCATAGCTTAGGTTTTAACCGCCTAACCCACCCTACGATAAAGCCTCGTTTTAGGTGTGTCAAGCCACTACATTGACTTCTGACAAGATGCCTCTAGTCACAATCGTCGGGACATAACAACTGTTATGGACAACATAACAACTGTTATGTACGCTCCCTAACCCGCCCAGAGATTACTTTCTAAAATAGAATAGGGTAGGCATTTTGGGCAGTCGGCAATCGGCAGTCGTGAACGAGGAGGGAGAAGATGGAGAGGAAATTAAACTGTGACAAACAACCAACAACCAAGATAAGGGCTGAAACCCTTACTACAAAACAATAACTGATAACTCTCGCGCGAAACGTTAAATCTACTTTTTGAGAATAGAGTAGGGTGGGCATCGCCCACCGTTTATAACTTCTGAGTCTTTGACCTGATATCTTGAAACAAAAACATCTGAAGACTAGAGTTATATCCTTCAACTTAATCTACGAGACGCAAAGTTCTAAGATGGTGGGCATTGCCCACCCTACATTTACTCCCCCCGATTGCCGATTGCCGACTGCCGACTGCCCAAAAACCAATCCCTACTGCCCCTTAGAAGCTGATGACTGAAATGACTGCACCGACGAAAACGAAGTATGAAGCTGTGATTGGCTTGGAAACCCATTGTCAACTCAACACAGCCACTAAAATTTTTAGCCCCGTTTCGACAAATTTT
Source organism: Jaaginema sp. PMC 1080.18 (assembly GCA_035968055.1). Lineage (GTDB taxonomy): Bacteria > Cyanobacteriota > Cyanobacteriia > Cyanobacteriales > Spirulinaceae > Jaaginema. The sequence continues at coordinate 15,045 of JAWQFT010000097.1, forward strand.
GATAGTCCCCCGAATACGAATATTTCGCCGATTTGTTTGGGCTATCCAGGGGTGTTACCCGTCCTGAATGAAAAGGTGTTAGAGTCGGCGGTGAAGACTGGGCTGGCTTTGAATTGCCAGATTGCGCCTTATAGTAAATTTGACCGCAAACAGTATTTTTATCCCGATTTACCGAAGAATTACCAAATTTCTCAGTTCGATTTGCCGATAGCCGAACACGGTTGGCTGGAGATTGAATTGGTCGATATTAAAACTAACGAATCTCAAAATCGGAAAATTGGCATTACGCGGCTTCACATGGAAGAAGATGCGGGGAAACTGGTTCATGCGGGGAGCGATCGCCTTTCGGGTTCGACTCATTCTTTGGTAGACTTTAATCGCGCGGGTGTGCCGTTATTGGAAATCGTCTCAGAACCGGATATTCGCACTGGAGAGGAAGCGGCAGAGTATGGTCGCGAATTGCGGCGAATTGTGCGCTATCTGGGCGTGAGTGACGGTAATATGCAAGAGGGATCGTTGCGCTGCGATGTCAATATTTCGGTGCGTCCGGTGGGACAAAAGGAGTTCGGCGTAAAAGTCGAAATCAAGAATATGAACTCTTTTAGTGCCATTCAAAAGGCGATTGATTACGAAATTGCACGGCAAATTAAGGCAATAGAAAAAGGCGAACCGATTTTCCAAGAAACCCGTTTGTGGGAGGAAGGGGCGCAGAAAACTATTAGTATGAGAAGCAAGGAAGGGTCGAGCGATTATCGTTATTTTCCCGAACCGGATTTGCCCCCCATTGAAGTATCTAAAGTACAATTAGAGGAATGGCGATCGCAACTTCCCGAACTTCCTGCCCAAAAGCGCGATCGCTACGAAAGCGAATACGGCCTTTCTGCTTATGATACCCGCATTCTCACCGATGATGTGGATGTTGCCAAATACTTTGAAACCACCGTTGCCAAAGGGGCTGACCCGAAAACCGTAGCGAATTGGGTGATGGGAGATATCGCCGCTTATGTGAACAGCGAAAAGCTCAATAGCATCACCGAAGTCGCCCTCAAAGCCGAAACTTTAGCTGAGTTAATCGCCCTCATTGAAGACAAAACCATTAGCGGTAAAATCGCGAAGGAAATTCTGCCGGAACTCTTGACAAAAGAAGTTAAATCTGTCCAAAAATTAGTCGAATCAAAGGGCTTAATTCAAATTTCCAACCCCGACGAACTCGACGCAATTATTGACAAAGTTTTAGCGGCAAATCCCGATAAAGTCGAGCAATTCCGCAGTGGCAAAACTAAGTTACAAGGCTTTTTTGTCGGTCAGATCATGAAAGAAACAAGTGGTCGGGCTGACCCGAAATTAACCAATCAAATCCTCGGCAAAAAGCTGAAGGGTTAAGCTAATATTTACCAATAAGGGTGGGGTTTTTTCTCACCCTTTTTTACTTAATTAGAAACCGACACTGGAATCAAATATTTGAGTTTGAGAACGAGAAAAAACTTCATTAGCAGAAAAAAGTTACGATGCTATAATCAATCAAAGCATAAAATAAATAAGATATTATGAAAACCTCCATCGAACTGAAAAAAGATTTGGTCAAAGAAGGATTACGCTTAACCAATTGCCAGACTGAACAAGAATTGATTGATTTTGCTTTAGAAGAGTTAATTCGTACTCGAAAAAAACGCAATTTACTTGATTTAAGCGGACAGATTCAATTTTCTACTGACTACGATTATAAGGCTTTACGGGAAAATCGTAATGTTTCTGATTGATACGTCTGTTTGGATATCTGTTCTCCGCGATCGCACAAGTGAAGTCCGTCAATCTTTGTCAGCAATTATTAATGAGCAACCCATTTTTTTAAGCCGATTTACTCAGATGGAACTGTTGCAGGGTTGCCGAGATGAACGAGAATAGAGGTTATTAGAAACGTATCTCCAAGACCAAAACTATATCGAGGCAACTGCTGATACTTGGGTTGCTGCTGCCCGAATTTACTACGATTTACAACGACAGGGTTTAACGGTCAGAAGTAGTATTGATTGTTGCATTGCCCGACTCGCGATCGCGCATCAGTTGATTTTAATTCACAATGACCGCGATTTTGAAATTATTGCAGGGGCAACAAGCCTTAATTCTTTACGCTAAAAGACGGACTTTGCCATATTAGCCCCGGATTTTAATCCGTGGGCGGTTTAGCGGGAGAAACCCGTCAACCCCCAATCGCCGAGAGATGAGAAATCTCCGGCTACATTAACAAAACCTGCCGTCGCAGGTTATTTCTGAAACCCATCATCCCTCCGGAGTCCGTAAGGACTTTGCCTCATTAGCCCCAGATTTCAATCTGCGGGCGGTTTAGCGGAAAAAACCAATCAACCTCATAGAGTCGCAAACTCAGTTAATACCCGCTTCTGGGGAGGATGAAACCCAAGCACAATACCACAAATAATTGTGATAGCGATCGTCAAAAGCCAAGCGATCGCGTACTTCGGAAGAATTGCCCTCAGAAGATTGATTTGTCACTAACTCGTAATGATAGGTTAATACGTTTTTAATAACTTGGCGATACTTTTCTAATTTATCCACTGTAAAATTTCTTCGGTCAAGAATATAAAGAAGGGTTTATGCAATAAACTACAGTCATTGTTTCGCCAATGGTTAATGAGGAAGTATGATATGCGATCGCGATCGCATCACGGTCTCAAGATACTGTGACATAATAGCCGTAACACTGAAAAAACACCCCACTGACCCCCAGGTTTTTTCTAGATGGCTATGATTCTGTTCCCACCACCCTTTGATAATCGAATGGCTGAAACCCCCATGATTGTAGGGGGGGGGGAGAATGTTGCCCTTGATTTAAGGGGGGCGATACCCGCGACGCAAGACTATTTTTTCGTCGCAAAATATTCACTGGCTGAGTTCAGGTTTTGCCGGGTGAGCGTTTGGCTCATTCGGTGTTTTTGTTTGTTTATTTTTTAGGAGAAAAGAAAATGTTCAAAAAAATAACTCAAACTTTCGCAATTTTTGCGATCTTGGTTGTGACAGTAATGACAGTATTTCCTCAAGCCGCACTTGCAAAAAGTTGCAAAACTTATACAGAAATGAATGTGACAGTAAGTGAATGGAAATGTGTTCAAGATTTTGCTGCATCAAAGGGGTTTCCTATCCCAAATGACTCAGGCGAAGTTTCAAAATTTACCTGTAGCGTTAAGTATAACTACGATCCCTCGGCAGAAAAAGTCGAATTTACCCCTACTTCTGGAATAATTTGTCCGGTTAGTTGCTCAAAAATCGAAGACGAAACTTCAAGTCTCATCTCTGAAGTAACTCAAAAGTGCAAGGGTTAAGAAAAGAAGATAAAGTTCTTTTTTTAGCACCAATTTCGCCACTCTTACAAAAATGCGTTAGCAGGGGAGCAGTCTATTTCCCTGCTAAATGCAGTCCTTCTCCGAAAATTTTTGCCTTACTGTTCACGTTAGAAATTCAACATCTCACAATGAATTTGCTTCAACTCGATTCCTTATTTCAAAGATTAAGTAAACCCGCGTTTCTTTCCCTTTCTGCCGGGATTATTGGCATGGGAACTGTTTTAAGTAACCCAACACCCAGCGAAGCGCAAGTCACAATAAATGTGACAGGGGGTAATGTTTCTGGTGATTATTTCTTGGATTTTATACAAAATCCAACTGGGACACTCATCACCCCCTATGGCGTTTATACCGGGCCATTTGCCGCAGGACAGGGCAGTAATCTTGCCTTCACTCTCATCTCAACAACGATGTTTAAATCTTTCAACAATAATGATTTTACGGGTAACGCTTATGTGAACGGCACATCAACCCCATTTACGGGCAAGCTCGATCTCACGGTAGATTCAGCTTGGCTTACTTTTGGCAACGTTGCCAAAAACATTACGGGCGGCACAATCACCCTGAACACCCCCACCTCCCTCACCGGGTTCTCCTTTGAAGCCCCCGTCACGCCACCCACTACACCCACTACACCCACTACACCCACCACACCCACTACACCCACTACACCCACCACCCAACCTGTCACAGTCACACCGCCTACCACATCCGTAACACCGCCAGCCCAGGTTATACCGCCCACCACAACCCCACCCACAACATCCACCCCAACATTTTCCACGGTAGACATCCCCGAACTCACCGCCACCACCTTCACCATCCCCGAACCTCTCACCGAACCCGGCGGCGCGGGACAAACGGCGCTGCGTTTCCAGTGGCAACAACCCCAACAACTCCGACCCAACGGCGTACATACCCGCATCATTCCCACCTGGACACCAGGACTGTATCAATAACCGGGCGTGAATTGTTGTCAAGTAGATGTAGGGTGCGTTAGGCGGCGATGAATGACCAATTCCAAGTGATTAATTTCGTTCCGCCGTAACGCACCATCCCCACACGATACCCCGAACGGTGCGTTACGCTGCGCTAACAGCACCCTACTATAGCCTCATTTTGGCTGTGTCGCAGCACTACTCAATATGCCACATAGTCCCAAATTCAAAAAAACACCCTGTCACAGTGAACCCGTCGATCAACCCAATTCCGTTAACTGCCGTCATTACCCTCGCTCTGGCCACCCCCACCAC
>JAWQFT010000098.1:0-19420 GCA_035968055.1 Jaaginema sp. PMC 1080.18
GATAAGGGTTATAGCTGATGGTTGCACCGGGTGACACGAACCTTCGATCTACGCCAAGTAGCGCGATCGCCTCGTTGCCTGCCACTTCGCGATCGCATCTAGAAAGCTATACCCATTGAACAATGCAGTCTCTCATGCACAAGCCTGGTTAAATTGAGTGAAATTCGCCAAAATATATTCACGCACCACAGAAGTAAACAAGTTTTTTTGGACTTCATACCAGTTAGAAATACTTCCTTGATATTTCATCATTTCTAAGCGAACAAACGACTGAAGAGAGCAGAAGATGTGTGTTCTAATTGCCTGACTATCTCGGACTTGAAATCGACCAATTCCACAGACTTGTTTGATAGCACGATGGAAACTTTCGATCCCCCAATGAGTATCGTGAATAGCCAGAAATTCAAGGCGGGTTACTTCAGCTAAAACTTCATCATCAGGGAAGTAGCAAATATAGTGTCTAGAGTCTCCTTTCTTAAAGACTTTCCTAAACAACTTTACGAATCCAAATCCCTTCAGGTGAGTGAGATGACCGTCATCAGGAATCTCTAGACTGCTGACTTGGCGGTATATTCCGGGTTCGTCTGAGACGGTACGATTTTTTTCAACTCCAAATAGAAAACCCAATTTCTGGTTTCTTAGAAACTTCAGATTTTCTACTCCTGAATACCAACTATCTCCCGTGACTAACCTGGGTTTTAATCCCCAACTCATTACTTCAACAAGCATTTCCCGAAAATAATCGTTCTTAGTTTTTCCCTCCTTTTTTTCGTAAACTCTGTAGTTAATTGGCACTGAACTGCCGTGAATATCACAGTAATATAGCGTAATTAAATTTATCCCTTTAATGGTTTTATGGTATTTCCCTGACCAAAAATAACCCACCAATTCGGCTGATTTTGGGTCACTATATAACTTCTCAATAACTGTATCATCGACGCTGACTATTCCCCCTTCTTTATGAATTAGACTTGTTACTCGGTCGAATAAATCTTTGGGTTCGTACCTTTCCCTGAGTAAAAAGCGATTGACGCTATCATGGGATACATCACCTAAGATTTCCGCTAATCGACAGCATCCTCCCTGCTTTGGTTCAGAGAGTAGAAATAAGGTGTAGTGTTCCAGGGAACACCGTGCTGTGGAGGGTTTGGTAGTTTTTCTAATCGTCTGAAACCTCCGTGTCAAGGATAGGGGATTTTAGATACACTATTTTACCACTCTGTCAATGCGTAACTCCTATTATTGAACTTAAACTTAACCGAGATTGCCCGTACCATCGGAAAACCCCAACTTGTCCAATTTAGCCAAGATGAAAGCGGTCGGCCTCAACTCCTCGATGACAAAGGCATCAAACTGGCTAACCTTTCTCAAGTTAGCGCCCAAATGCCCCTGGAGACTACAGCCATCGGAACGATTACCCTACAACCCGCCGCTACTGCACAACTGAAGCTCAGGGGCATATCCGACCCCATCAAAATCAATAAAATTGCTCAAGGTGATTTTGCACAGCAGAACCTCAATCTTGAAGCAGATATTGAAATTCGTCTCGAAAAGCCCACTTATCCCGCCCTTACCCTCGATGGCAAAAGCTTAGGACGTTTAGATAAAGATTCCGTCGCGACCCTCACCGCAGCCGGAGCATTAACCCCAGGAGCAAGTTTTGATGGCACAGTCACCACCATCGGTTCGGGACGGGGAAAACAAGCCCAAATTACCACGGCTCAAGGCACAATCCTCAAAACCGCCCAACAATATAGCGCCTACAATCGCCATCATTTTAAGGGTGATTCCCACCGCTTTACCGTTCAGTTTGTAGCAGAAAATAAGACTGTACCCGCAATTTACCTCGATAATCGTAGACTGGGCTTGGTAATCGATAAAGAAAGCCGTTCTGCTTTACTCAAGGCGGGAATTAACCAAAGTCAGCAAATTATTAAAGGGGCAAAGATTGAAAGTAATATTCGCGCTGCCAAACTGATTGTTGACCCAAATTCAATTAATTATCCTCCTCTGGGGGCGTGGGTTAAACGGTACGACCCGGAAACCTCAACGCTCAGGGCGGCTGAAACTACACCTCAGCAAGCTTTTAGACACCAATTGCAAGGCAAAGATAACATTTTCTTGAATCCATCCAAACCCATGAATACCTCATCTAATGCAACTAATGACAAAATCGAAATTTATACTGATGGCTCTTGTTTGGGCAATCCCGGCCCTGGAGGATGGGCGGCGATTATCAACAAAACAGGCGCTTCTGAAACCCAATTAACGGGAAGCGAACCGCAGACGACCAACAACCGCATGGAATTAACCGCAGTGATTGAAGCCTTAGAAGCTCTCGAACAGCCTTCCACCGCCGTCATCAAGAGCGATTCTCAGTATGTTATTAATACGATTGAAAAGAACTGGAAACGTAAAGCCAATGGTGATTTGTGGGAGCGTTTAGATCGGCAACTCGCTACCCATAACGTACAATTTCAATGGGTCAAAGGTCATGCAGGTAATGAACTCAACGAACGCTGCGACCAACTGGCTAAATCTGCCGCTTCCCAACCAGGGCAGAAGAAAGTCACACTATCTGACGAAAGTATCGCTGTTACAGACGACCGCCCAGAAGCGACAACACCCGTGCTGCAACCCAAGCCTTCTGAGTCTAAACCCCCGGCGAAGACACCCAAGGTTTCTGCTGCGCCGTCTCAACCCAAACCAACGTCATCTTCACTCAATTTGCCGCCTTTAGATGATAGTTTTAAACCGGCTTTGTTGAATGAACAAGCCCAGCGCACCCAGCAAGTTGCGCCCGTTGTTTCCGCTTTATTGAATTATAAAAAGACAGCAGATTATCAAGGCGCGAACTATCGAGCCACCTGGAACGCCGAACGTCGAGAACTCAAGCTATTTGATACCCAAGGAACAATGAAAATGAGCGCGACTGCTACCGATAAAGGTTGGCAATCTCAACCGCTTCCTTGGCCGCAACATCCAGTCGGTTTGACCGACAACGATCTCCAGAATATGCAAGTTCTAGCACAAAATTTACAGTCTGCTCTGAGCCAAAATCCTCCAAAATCTCGCAATAACCAGCCAGAACGATAGAAAGGGTGAGTTTTGGCATCAAAACCCACAAAGCAGGATTATTTTTGGTCAAAATATTATGAACAACCAACAATCTCAGTTCTACCAAGAAATTGTGCAGCGATACGCCCCTGTACTTGTCGCACTTCTCCACTATCGCGCCTCCACCGATTGCTGCTTTCAACAGTACCGCGTCACTTGGAACGCCGAGTCGGGTCAACTCCAACTGTTTGATAATAATCAGTTAAAACTAGCGGCCAGCTATGACCGCCCTTCCCACACCTATAAAGCGATTTCTGCGATCGCTCAACTGACCGCCATCGATTTAGAAAACTTAGAAGCCCTCGCCAATCAGTTACAACAAGAAGGCTTAGTCATCGGACAAAAATGGGCAGGATAATGGCTAAAATTGCTGGAAAACCCGTCGCAATGGTTTTCCCCCTGAAACTGCACGGAGAACCCAATCCACCAACTCCAGAACCCATAGACCCGAACCAACTAGCCCCTCACTAAATCCCGGTATGGGGAGTTAAAAGGTTCAAAAGTCGTCTTATCCCGAATTCAGGTTACAGGAGTAATTTTTATCAAGTTTGAGATAGTCTTGATTCAGCTTTATTCATTACCTCAGCCGTATTTTCTATTTTTCCTGAGAGGTGATTACTTCAATTGGTCGGAGGATTTTTTCTCCATGACGAAATCCTTGCCTGACAACTTTAGTAATAGTTTGGTCATCTAAATCTGAGCGAACTTCCCGTTCGACTACCCGGCAGAGATCGAAATTTGGTTTAGTTCCCTGAAGTTCTAATGGCCTAACTTGACGGCGATCGAGGACACCCAATAATTTCTTTTGGACAATGGACAGCGATTTGGGCAACCGTTTAATAAATTGAGGATGCAGTTCAGACTGCTGATCCATATAATCCAGTAAAAATTCCACAGCATCAAAAACATCTAAAAGTTCCAAAAATAGCTCTTCCTTCGCTGCTATTTCTTGTGTTTTTTGTTCCCGTAGTGCTTGTTGGAGTGCAACTCGTTCTTTTTGCAGTGTCCCCAATTCGCGAATGAGGTAGTCTCGAAGTTCTGGATTTAAGATTAGAGGTTGGTCAGGGGTCATAGGTTTTTGCTCTTTTACGTCTGGTCAAAAGTTCTTTGTTGTTAGGTACAAGTATTGAGTCTCTATGGGCGGACAAAGAAGTTTCTAAACATAAAAAACTTTACCAAAATTTGCGGCTTAATTTAATAAATTGTCGGTAAAACACTCAGAAATATGCCAAATATTAAGAGCAAAAAAAAGAATCGAAAGCAATCTAAAACAAGATGGATAGGACTTAAGTTTAATTCAGTTTTTCGAGAAGGAATGACCTCAAATGAACGTTTTGATGCTAATGCAGATAAAACAAAATTGACAGATAATTCCGATTGAGATGGCAATCGTTCAGCAGATTCAGACACAACAACTTCTTTGTCAAGCGGCAATTGACATTCGTCGTCAATAGCGTTTAGAATTCTAATAGAGTTGGCAACTTGGGTATAAATTTCTGTATTTTTTGTTTCAAATGTGTTCAGGAAAGTTAGTTCGGGGGGCTGAAGTGCTAGTCCTGAAAAATCTTGGCGCTTGAACCGTTGAATTGGCAATAAAATGGGGCGTAAATAATCGGCAATAATTCGTTTGTTAGAGTCCATCAAACTCTTTTGGGCTTCTGCGATCGCCTGGAGTGGATATTCTTTACGCTTCATGGCGATCGCGACGGCTTTGGTAAGTTCTGCTTTTGAGGCCGCTGGGGAAACACCAAGAATATCGTAAGGATTGACAGAAGTGTTTTTTTTGTCCATTAATAACCTCCTAAAAATTACGAATAATGCCTAAATTTCGGTAGAATGGCTGATATTCAGCCTTATTCGGACAAAGCTCGTAAGCCCATCGTCCAAACTTGCGAATCATCTCAGAAGAAATTTGCTTGCTTTCTAGACCTTTGATGAGAGCTACCATAAAAGTTTCAGCCAGATAAGATTTAAGCAGATCGCAGTCTGAAAATTTTGCATAACGCACAGCCTCCTCAACAAGCTCCCGTTTCAGTAAATCTTGAACTTTTTTGAATTCTTGACTGATCTTATAAATTTCTTTAACCATCGGGTCTTCTGGAGATAGTTCGTAAACCCATTGTCCAATTTTATGAATATCTTCAAACCCCAACTCACTCTCTTGAAAGCCTTCAATAAATACTTTTATGAAAAATTCACTCAGATTATTACGAACTTGCTGATGGCGCGATCGCTTGGCTTGTTGAACAGCTTGTTCAAATTTATTGGCCTTCATGAACTCCTCGACTTTCCGCGCATCTTGCGTGATTTCAACCCGCTCTATGAGGTCAAGAACTACAGGATTTTTTGAGTCAATCCGCTTAATTTTCTCAAGCTCTGCCAATGCAGTGTTTTCATTAACTTTTTGGGCAACTAAATTTTCTCGGATTTGTTCGGCTTTATATTCAGCCAGATAACTCCTCGCGGCTTGGCTGTCTAAGATATCGTACCAAGATTGGGCAAAATCTAAATGTTCATTAACCTCAGAAATAGCCAGACGCTGCTGTTGACACAGCCGGTCTATTTCTTTACGCCAGTCTTGATTGGCTTTAATTTCTTCACGAGCTTGCTTGATTGGCAAGATAGCATTACGCCATTGTTTTTGCTGGAGGTGGTAGCAACCTTCATAGTAAGATACCAATTGTTGGGCAAATTGCTCGCCTTTAACCACGAAGCCGATCGTCGGTTTGAGTTGAATCGCACGAGCCGTATCTCCTTCAATACAAGCTGCTACTGCTAACCCCCACTTGCTGTAAAGTGCCTGTAAAATCTTGTCGGTTATTCTTGGAGTGGATAGCGAGCTAAAATAGCGAATCCAGCAACCCGGTGTCAAGAACAAATTATTTTGTTTCGCGCCAGATTTGGGCGGAGTTCCCATCAGACGCAGCGCCACCATTTCCCGGCGATAGAGATCGCGAAAGCGCAGATAATCATTCGGGTTTTTATCTTTGATAGACTCAATCGCATCTTCGAGCTTTTTATGGATATCTAATCTTACTTCTTGTAGATTGACCCCTGAATTTTCCAACCAGGGCAGATTTTTTAGGGAAGGGTCGAGGTGCAGATTGGCAATTGCCGTTGACCAGGATATAATACAATCCCCCAGTTTGTTCAGGTCTACTTTGGCATGGTAATAAGCAGCGATCGCCCAGTTATGGAGGGAGACGATATCAAGCCGTTCTCTCCACTTTTCCTCAGCAAAATCTGCTATTTTTTGCCAATTTTCACCCTGCCAAAATACTTTCTCTAAACGAGGTTGAATATGATTTTCTAGATTGGCTAATACCAGTTCATGTTGTCCAAATTTCTTCATAAATTCAGAACTGAGTACTTGAGCGAGTCCTAAATTTTCGGCATCAACTGATTTCTCGATTTGCTGTAAAGTGACCAAGCGCTCGCGCTCCACCAAAATCCCCAAAAGCTGGCGCTGTTCACGAATCCTTAAATCAGAGATTGACTGCCATTCACGATTAGCTTGCTGCCAATTGCCTTTTTTCGCATGAGCAAACCCCCGAATATAGGCTGCTGACTCTCCATTCATTTTATCCAAAATGAAAATGGCCTTATCCCATCGGTGGAATTTAACGGCAACAGACGCTGTGCGGATGGTACAGTCTAAAATATGAGGCAAGCTAGCTTGGGCTGCTTGATAATGGGAAAATGCTCGATCAAAGTCTCCACTTTGTTCAAAATTATACCCAGCCTCAAAATGTTCGATTCCTCGAACGGCTTTTCGTAATTCTGATAAAAAGTTGAGGCCATCAGTACGCTTAAATTGAGCCAGTGCAGGGTTTAGTAGAGCTATTGCTTCTTGAAATTTCCCCTCACCAGATAGCTGTTTCGCTTGACGCAAAGTGGCCTCAAATGTTCTTTCTTGATGAACTTGGGTAGATAATTGGGCGATCGCGGCCTCAACCCGATCCGTCGCAAAGAGTTGTTGTGCCTTTTGATATCGAGCGCTCGCTAGCTTTACATAACGTTGTTTTGCCAGTTTTTCAGCTTCAGAAACCAGGACTTGGTATTTCTGGATGCACCCGAGGAGATGCTCGCATCGTTCTATGGCCAGTTTGACATGAGCATCTTCATGCTTTAGGTAAGACTCTTGGTAAAGTTTGAGGGCATCATTTAGGGGTTTAGAATTAGGTAAATTTCCGGTTTCTTTTTCCAAAATAGAAGTTGCGGAAACAGTCAATTTCTCGGCTTCATCTAGCCGTTTATTCCACCCCCTCAATTTGTATTTCACGTTTTGCAAAAAGCTTCCCACCCAAATTTTATGACCGATTTGCTCGGAAATAGAATGGCAGGGATACCAGAGACCGAGAATTTTTTCTGCGGTTATAATGGCATCTCGAATTTGCTTATGGTCAGCAAATCTTTCAGCTTTTTTAAAGAGAATTTTGGATTGAGAGGCTTTTTCAGAGAGGTCAACCACTCTCACTCCCAACAACAAGTGGCTTACACTATTGACTAAATCGCGCATCATGGGCAGTTCTCCTCCAAGTTAGGCACCAGGAACTTATCGCCGATTTCCAAGGAATTTTCTTTACCTTGGAGTTGGGGATTGGCGCTAATAATTTGCGGCCATAAATTTCCGTCTCCATAGAACTGCGTAGCAATTCCTGATAAAGAATCACCGCGTCTTACGGTGTAATAAAAGCCGCTACAGGTCTGGGGAATGTTCATAACATTCGGGGGTTCGGAATTTTCTGAGGACTGTATGCTGGTTTCTACCGAAGGAGAAACTGTGGCAACTGTTGCGTCTTTTTGCTGGACGTAAAATGAATTTCCGGCTGCACCTAAACCGATTCCCAATAACAGGACGAGAATAGCTATACCAATCGGAAACCAAGATGCGATCGCTGGTGATTTTTGTGGTAAGGGTGTAGCAACGGGTGAGTAAGGCAATTCCGTGAGTTTGCGAATCAGTGACAAATCGGTTTCGCAGTTGGGACAAATATTACCTTCTATTTTTGGCCGATCGCATACAGGACAAGTGAGATCGGTTTTCATCGTGTAATTCCTGTAGCAATACTTTCCGTAGAAACTTGGCGATCGCTATACTCGAGGATATCTGGGACAAGTTCACTCCAGAGGCGATCGGCTTCATACCCGTTCCCATTCTGCATCCCATGAAGCAGGCGAGAAAATTTATCGGCCATTACATTGGCGCGAGTAGGATCGATAGAGTGAGCTTTGGCGATCGCATCTTTAGCAATTAATAGCATCCTGATTTCATCCGGCAGATTTTGCGCTTCCCGTTCCGCATCTTCGGTGAGTTTTTGCATTGCTGATAGATTTTGAGTGGCGATTGACTCCTGAAGTTGGTTAGTTAGACTTTCAATCCGCTGTTTTTGAGCATCGGGAAGCATAAATCCACAATGTTCGGTGATGAATTCAAATTCCCGCACAAACATCTGAGCAATATCTCGATCTTCTGAGGCAAATTCTTTCAATTCCTGAAGTTTACTTTTGGCAACTGCCACACGATCGGCTTGAGGTTTATTATCCTGACCTCGGATTTGATTCACAGCAGAAATCGAGGCTCCAGCAATTTCGTAAGCCGTTTGTACGCCTTTTTCTGTCAAGTTACCCGCTTGATTTAATTCAGCGATCGTTCGCTCCACTTCCCGAGCAATTTCTTCATCTATGCCACCCCGCGAAAACGAACAACTGACTCGAACCGCAGGGTTATTTTTCAAAGCTGCTGTAATTTGCAGAGAACTATTTTTTTCATCCAATTCTACCGTAACCGCAACTTCTGTACCCTGGGGATAGGGTTTGTCCAGTGCTAACCACATCTCCCCAATGCGTTCATCCCGGTTGCGGCGATCTATATCTTCACTGACGCGATCGGGACTGGAAAATTTAAAGTGAATCAATCGTTGTCCATCTGCCTCAGTGCGAAACGTATGGTAGCTGGCAATGGGCAGAATCTCCCCTTGCTTGATTATTTTATATCGCGGCTCATCCACCAATTCGATAAAGTAATCGCGAGAAACGGTAGAAACTTTATCGGCCAATCCTGCGGCTACAATCGCCGCTCCTTCTGCAACTGCAAGCATCGGGCGGGGATGAACCACCACCTTGTCTGCACCAAATGCTTCGCGGACTTTCCGTTGAACTAAAGGAATTTGAGAAGAACCCCCGACCAGCAGAACAAGATCGACTTCAGACGCAGAATATTCGGAATACTTTAGAGCATCTTGACAAATTGCGATCGTTCGTTCCACCAATGGCAAAATGATATCTTCAAACTCAAGACGAGTGATTTCTACATCAATGGGAATTGTCATTCCCAGTTCGTCTAATAGGGGAGTTGATGACATTATGCGGGCTTTCTCTGTGAAACTCAAAGCTATTTTTGCTGGTTCTATACCAGTTTTTAAGTCTGTTAAAAAGCGCAGGCGTTGGTAATGTGGCATTTTGGTAATTAAAACATCAATATCCTTGATGCCTTCTTCCTCTGCCACTTTAGCTTTAACGAATTCAAAGAGTTTGTGGTCAATATCATCGCCCCCCAACCACAAATCCCCTGCTTTACCAAACTCAATAAACTGATTGCCAGAAGCTATAATTAAAGATGAGTCAAATGTGCCTCCACCGAAATCATAAACTAAGATAGTTTTGCCATCATCAGAATCGGGCTTAAATCCATAAGAAATAGCAGCAGCAGTAGGTTCAGGCAACAGTTCCAGCAATCCTAAGCCCGCTCGCATAACAGCAGTTTGAGTAGCATAACGCTGTTTATCATTAAAATAAGCCGGAATTGTGACAACTGCGTGACTAATTTCACCTTTTTGCCCAGCATCCTCTTGATAAAGTTGGGCATTTTGCACTACTTTTTTAAGAATTTCAGCAGAAATATCTTCGGGTTGGTACTCCCTACCATCGAGCCAAACCGATAGACTGTTATCAGTACCCTGAGTCGATTGGGTAATTTTATAGTCAAAGCGAGACAATTGCTGTTGAACTATGGAGTCGTTAAACCCGCGTCCCATCAAGCGTTTGATGGAAACAATGACGTTTTCTGAATTGTGATGTAGAGCTTTATCTCCTACTAAGAATTTGCTATCACTGAATCCAACAACGGATCGGGTCAATCCGCCACCCGGTTGGGTATTTTCCTCATTATTAGTGACAATTTCCACATTAACCCATTTCAGAGCGGCGACGGAGTTTGTTGTGCCGAGGTCTATACCTACTACATTACCCATTTATATAATTTTACTCCTCTAAATTTGTCATCAAGAATTGGTCATGGGTTGTTGATGGCTGATTTAATTCCTGAACCACCTTGAAGAGTAGCTACTTAAAGCACCATCACTCCAATTGACACCTTAGTGTTTCCAAAAATTAAATTAGTAAATTGAATAGTGCTGACTCAGTTCAGTAACCAATTTATATCATGTTTTCATAGAAAGCGACAAAAAATTAAAGATTTTCTTTACTGAACCTAAATTTGAGATCAGACCATTTTTGAACCTTTTTGACAAGAGAATTGGGGTTTCGTTCTACGAAATCGTGGGGATTTCAGCTTACCCCGAACTGACGTTAAACCCAATAAGCCGCCTTTATTGCGTAACCTACGCGCCCATGCTTCCTCCCACTTCAATATCCGAGGAATTTGTGGAGGATGGGGCGGGTTTTGTCTCGTCGTTCCCCCATAAATCCTAAAACCATCACCGACGACCGACTGATGAAGATTGGGAATCAGAATGATGGGATAGTAACCACTTGCCATCACGTTTTAAAGGGCTGACCCACTCAAGCGCAGTCACCGCATCCATCGGTTCGTTCAGCTTCCGCCGCTTCTGTAATCACTTGCCGCAACCATTCATTGCGGTTGGGCAGTTGTCGGATAAATTCATCAATATCTTGACGAACTCTGACAGTAAGCGGTCTTTGAGCCAAAGGAACCTCGCTACGGGGAAATTGATAAGCTTGCAATTGGTCGGTTTGGGGATTAGGATTGCTCACAAGTTTAATGGCGTGTATACAGACAATAAGGTAGAATAGTATTAAGTTAAAAACTTTTACTACTTCTATCATCATCATGCCACGCTCGCCGAAATCTAAAAAGTCTGGCGTTGAACCAATTTTGCGAAGCTGTCGTCAACTGAGCTTGGCTCAACTACAATTATTGCGGGATGCTCTGGATTGGCTGATTGCCGAGAAAGAATGGCAGCAGCTTCCCCAGGATGAAAAGCACAGCAAACATCTCAACAGCAAGGGTCTTGGTGCCAACGGCAGTCACGGCTACATTGAAGCCAAAACCATCAAAGGCCACGGGCCTTATTTGTATTTGCGGATTCGTCGCAACGGAACCCACCACTCGTTTTATCTCGGCAAAGCCGACCCCAGTTGATCGCGCTTATTGCGACCAAGAACGCTTTTGAGGCGGCTGTACCCAAAGTACGCAGAATCCCGACGAAGCCCGACGCATTCCCAGGTTCAATTCCACCCCTAATGCCGCCGCTTGTTCTTCGCAATCATCGAGATATCCAGCATTCCATTCCATTAATTTTTGAGCAAACTGACCTTCTGCGCTCATTGCCCAATCCAACGCCGTCGCTTGGGACAATGTTAAACGCACGGGTTCTCCCACAAATCCTCCCTGCAAGTAGGGTGGGACGGTGATACCAGCCAAAAAGCCCAACCCTAAAGCGACACAGACAATCCCGGCGGCGGGTACAATAGAGCGCCACAACCGAGTTGATTCAACTTGTTCGTGACGGCGGATGAGGGATGTAGCAGCTTTCGCGATCGCTTCTTTTTGTTCGGCCACCAATACGGTTTCAGCTAAATCCAAGGTTTTACGCAGTTCGCTTGTCCAAGCTTTGAACAAGCGGGCCATGGACTTGGGGGAATCTTCCAGCAAGACTTCTAACTGACCCAAGGCAACCGCAAACAAAAATGCCGGGTCATCTACACCTAAATTGAGACGAGCTACCACTTTGAGAACTCGCTCTTTGAACTCCTCACTGCGACCTTCAAGCAGTTCTTCGAGTATCGATGAGGAGGTATTTTCGTCACTTCTTACCATTGGCACTCACCGTTTGTTTCGTCCCGGTTTTTTTGGTGTTGGATTTGGAGTTGGTGGTAGCGTCTAAATTGGTGAAAGCCTCGGCAATTTGGGCATTAGCAGTTTCGCAAAACATAAACAAACGCTGTCGTGCCATTAAGGAGAGCGATCGCGCTTTGATGGCTTCTGCCCAAGTTAATCCCCCTTCTAGCACCATTTTCAGGTCAGTCTTGAGTAATTTAGGGATATAAATTGATTTGACGTTATATTCCTTGAGTTTAGGTGCTAATTCTGCCTCAATTGCTTCCCATTGCTGGTCATCGTAAAGAAAGCGATTTTCAACGAGGATATGCGGCATTTGGTCCCCTATTTCCTCTAAACTTTGATGGAAAGGAGCAAGGGAATCTTGCTGACCCGAACAAACAAACCACTTGAAAAAGCGCACTCCCTCGACTTTAGGAGTTGCTGCTTTACTACTGGCATTGGGGTCAGCCGCCATCGATTTACGCTCGACTAAGGCTTGGAAAATGGGGCTATTTTGCCGTGCTTTGGTATCGCCTGCGATTTTCCCCAGTTCAATTAAACCGTTCGAGACAATCCAATCCCGCACGACTTCATACACCGAAGCCCCTAAGTTCACCACAACCGACTGACCGAGTAACGCCGTCTGAAATATCTCGTCAGCCACCACCAACTTTTCATCGTCGTCAGAAAAGCGAACATCTCCGCAATCTACATGGCTACCATAAAAGCGTTCTACATCTTTGCGGGACGCATCGGTATCAAACAGGACGGGCTTGGGTACGTCGGTTAATTGGGTCAACCAATAATGCAACAACAAACGAGCGAATAATGATTTGCCTACGCCCCCTTTTTCGCCGTCAATCAAATGAATATCAGCCATGAATTGCCTCCTGTACTTCGCGATTTTCCGCTATCTCGCTCACAGCAGCCAAGCGCACAAAAGCACCCCAAACATCGGCGAAACGATGACCCATTTGCTGGGCATATTCTTGAGGTACTTCTACGCCACCATGCCATTCTAGAGGGGTAAAAGGATAGATTTTTTCCAGTTCAGTTTTGAGGTATTGAGCCGTCCCACCGGAGAAAACAATGCGGTCTATGCGGTCGGGTAAAACTTCACCCATCCAGTTTTGAATCATGGCGATATATTCGTTTCTGGCTGCGACCACCGCCTCTACTAATGCGTCTACTTCTTCGCTGCGTTGAGCTACATCCCGACTGCGACACACCGACCACAAAACATCTCGTTCGACTTCATCCCCCGCTTGGGCGATCGCGGTCAATAAACGGTCTGATTCTAAGCCAGAGGTTCGGGTTTGCACTCGTTCTAGCATTTTGACCATACCCAAGTCGCAAGATTTAGCCCCACTACCGATTGAACCGCGATCGCTAATCAGAATGCTCAGATTGCGATAACCTAACATAAAAAAGGCGATCGTTTCGTTGAAGATAGCAGAACCTACTTGTTGACGATAAGCGGCGTAAATCCCCGCACCTTCGGGCAAACAGGTAAAATGGATAGTTTTTACCTCTAAAGTCCCGACCGGCGTTTCAAATTGCGCTAATGCCGCTTTTAATGCTCGTTCAAACTTACCGCGATCTGCAAATTCGTTTCCGGGAAGTAAGGTAGAGATTGCCAGGTCGAATTTACCATCAAGTTCTGGTTCGCGAGATGCAATAACCCACAAAACTGCTAAAACTTTGAGGGTTGCATGGATGTATTTGAGTTCGGAGAGTCGTGAAATTCCCGCCAATTGGGAAGCTGCAAGATAACCCACGGCATAAAACTCATTGTAATAGCTGACCCAGGCTTCGTTTTCGGGCAATCCCGACCCTAACTTTTGGGCTTCATAGGTCGCGATCGCGCTTTCAGGAATTTTCACCACTTCGGGTCCCATCATCATCGAGCCAATCTTACCCGATACTGAATAAAACGCCTTTGTACTTGACCCACCAAAATCCACTGCTAAAACCACTGTCGGATTTTTACGCCGAGGCATTATTCACCCCCCAACTCTAAATGCTTTAATTGCACCCGAACCAACTCGATTTGGGCGTTGAGTGCTGCTAGAGAATCCTGACACACGCGATAGCACTCAGAACGGGGTTTCCCCATTACCCGAAACGCGATGAGATTCCAAAATGCCCGACATGGCAGCAATACAGCTTCTTTCAACGGTAACAAAGAGCTACGACGCAACCAGTTAAACAATACTGCATCACTCGAATCCCGCGTCGGCTGAAACCGCAGCATGATGTTAATCTGTCCTTTGCTCATAATCGCTTTGGCTTAAAAACGTATGATTAAATGTGCCACAACTACTCTCAGCTTGGCATCGGACAAATGGGGGACAAAACTATCAAATGCCCACCCCAAAACCCCCTACATCTCCCGCGATTACAGGGTTTCTCGCCATCAAACATCTGACTTAATTTTGCTGTCGGATTTGGGCAACAAGAGCGAAACATCGTCCCAGTTAGGGTGCAAGTAGTAACGGTATATCAGGGTTTCAGGCTCTTTTGCTGCACCCTAACTATCAGCTATTTTTGACCCAAAACGCTCACAGGACAAGCATTTGACCCCTACCCTAACCCGGTTATTAGGGTGCAAGCAGTAACGATATATCAAGGTTTCAGCCTCTTAAGTTGCACCCTAACTCGCGGCTATTTTCAACCTCAAACGTCCACAGGACAAGCCTTTGAACCCCTCCTTAACCCGGTTATTAGGGTGCAAGTAGCAACGGTATATCAGGGTTTCAGGCTCTTTCATTGCACCCTAACTATCAGCTATTTTTGACTCCAAACGTCCACAGGACAAGCCTTTGAACGTACCCTCAACCCTTGTTGTTAGGGTGCAGGTAGTAACGGTATATGAAGGTTTCAGGCTCTTTTGCTGCACCCTAACTCGCGGCTATTCTTGACTCAAAACGTCCACAGGACAAGCATTTGAACCCATCATTAACCCAGTTATTAGGGTGCAGGCAGTAAGGGTATATCAAGGTTTTAGGCTTTTGAGTTGCACCCTAACTTATGGCTACTTTCGACCCCAAATGCCTACAGGACAAGCCTTTGAACTCCTCCTTAATCCAGTTATTAGGGTGCCGGTAGTAACGGTATATCGGGGTTTCAGGCTCTTAAGTTGCACCCTAACTCCTAGCTATTTTTTGCCCAAAATACCTACCTGACATGGATTTGAACCCCTCCTTAACCCTTGTTGTTAGGGTGCAAGTAGTAACGATATATCAGGGTTTGAGGCTCTTTCATTGCACCCTAACTCGCGAAGGTTTTTGACCTCAAACGCCCACAAAACAAGGGCTTGAACCCACTCCCAATCCGATTGTTAGGGTGCAAACAGTAATGATATATCAAGGTTTCGGCTTCTCTAACTGCACCCTAATTTTTAGGCCAGTCATCAAACCCTAAATCTTCGTACTTATAATCCCGAATAGCATCGTATATGTCATTAGTCTTTTCAACTTTTTTTTCATCAATAGAAGATGCTTTTTCGGACGGTGACGGGCTTCCCATCGTCCCAGGAAACGGAGCCAACCCCATCCCTAACTGATTGCGGTCTAACTTCAACACCGCACAGATATAGTTGGCCTGTTTGAGTAAATCCAACACAGCTTCGTAGCCGACTTTTTCTAAACTGCGTGAATCCAACTCTCCATTTTCCAAAGCCAAGGGTAGCCAGTAAGAACGAATTGCTTTCATGACGGCTTCTTTGCGAGACAGAAATTCAAGCTCGTCCAAAAAGCTAATCATGCGATCGTCGTAACTATCGGATTCAACAGTGTGGCTCAACCGAAATGATTTTTTCTTCATGATTTTTCTTATATCTCTTGATTATCAGCACTCTTAAATCAGTGGTGTAAGAGTGATATTGTACTCATACTATAAAAAAGTCGAGGGCGTATCTTGTGCCTCAGCCCCTCGAACAAGGCCAATTTTGGCCGATTTTTGGCAATTGTCGTACATTCATGCTACAAAAAGGTCACTTTGGATTGATCTTCACCCCCTAAAACTTGGCCGATTTTGGCCGATTTTTGGCAATCTTCGTACAATGTTTGTGCCATAGCCTGCACCCTGCCTGAGTTACAGCCTTTTCTGCCCCTTGCATTTTGGAGCGGTTTTTTCTAGGCTGGTGGGGAACGACTAGCAGTGTCAATGTAATACATTTACCTCTGATGACCAGGGAAAATGAGCCATCACCCCGTCAGGATCGCTCCCGCGATCGCGCACTATGAACAGCATTTTTTTAGGTGCTGCCTTGTACCTCCCTACATTTTTTAATCTCAACCATGTACCTAACCCAAAACAAAACCAAAACTGTAACCCTACGTTATCGACCCGCCGACCTCGAACAACTGGATCGTGCTGCTGCTTCGGTGGGTTTGAGTCGCAGCGCTTACATTACTCGGAAGCTGCAAGGGCTTCCCCTCCAAACATCGAAAGTTCCTCAAGTTAACTGGCAAGCCTACGCGGAGTTGGGCGAGATTGCCGATTCCCTCTCAGACCTCGCCAACGCCCTCAATCAAAAGACTTCAACCTTTAATGATGCTCAACAGCCCGAACTTCCCTTCACTTCTACCGAGACCAGTGAAGCAACATTGACGCAAATCATAGCCCGTATCAAGCGTACCCAAACCCTCATCAAACAACTTCGTTTAGAACTTTGTGGAGTTACAAATTAACCATGATTGGTCATATTGCAACAAGAACTTCTTTCGGGAAATTATTCCGTTACTTGCTACATCCCAACAAAAAACCGCGAATTATTGGCGGTAATTGTGCTGGAGATGTTATCAACGAACTCACACCTGAATTTGAAAACTGTGCCGCCCAAAGGCGCTCTACCCAAAAACCTTGTAAACACTTTATGATTGGTTTTGCCCCGGCAGATGGCGAAGTGGACGACCGCACTAAAGCTGAAATTGCCACGGCGGTAGTGAAGGGCTTGGGATATACCTACAACCAATATGTGGTTATTGACCACCACAGAGACGATCCCGGACACGATTGGCCCCACGACCACGACCACGTTCATATTGTTGCTAACGCCATCGCTATAGATGGTACAAGAACCTCGGATTCTTGGGAAATGCTGCGCCTTCAAAAAATCCTCAGAGAGTTAGAACTTGCTTACAATCTCACCCATATTGCTTCGAGCCAACCCAACTCCCGCCGTAGTCCCGCCCACGGTCAAATCCGGCGATACAAGAAAGAAATGCTGGATTACCAGGCTGGAGAACGGGATACCCCGCCATCTCCTATTGTGAGCGATCGCCTTCAAGATTTGATTGATGATGCCAGTGCCGATCAACCCACCCTTACCGAGTTTGTGAGGCGTTTACAAAAACAAGGGGTTTCAGTCCGCAGTCGAATTACCAATGATGGTACTGTCCAAGGAATTAGCTACAGTTACGAAGGGGTTTGCTTTCCCGGTTATAAATTGGGGCCGAGCAGTTTCCCTAAACTTCTCCAACACCGTTCTATTCAATACCAACCCAAACGGGATTTGCCGACCCTACAAAGGGCGAATCAAGGAAAGGGAATGGAGTTGGATGACCCGCAACGGCAACGGCAGGGGGAAATCAAAATGACTCGACACAAGTCTAAGTCTCTAGAACTTTAAATTCACCGTCGCAAAGGCGATCGCACCCGTTGCCTGCTACAAGAGCGATCGCGTCACACCAACCCATTGCCAATATTCTTAAACTACTGGAAAGCAAGGGATAATTTAACCTAATTTCGCCCTTAGAGATAGCTTTCTTAAGCCAAGTTTGATAAGCAGCTAAGAGACTGAAACTTGAGAAGATGAAAAGCATTAGTAACCTCATACACGATTAAAGTGGGAGCAATTAGGGTCTAGCCCTCTGCTTTCCACTGACTCCAATATTTTTGATAAATGGATTCAGTATCTTGGCTGGAAAGATAACGGATAATGAAACTGGCATCAATACAAAGGGTTTTGGTCATTTATTTTTCCCTTGCAAAACAGTTAGAAATCAGTTCGTCTTGTTGGGCTGTACGTTCATCTCTAGTCAAGTCAAGATAGTCTTCTATAGGAGGGTCAAAAGGTTGATTATCGCGTCTTATAGCTACTTTTTGCTTGAGTTGCAAGAGTTTTTCGTATTCTCCTTGCCAATCTTCTTGAGAGTAAAGTTTAGCTTCAATCAAAGCTTGTTCTTCTGGCGTTAAGGTTTTGATGAGTTGGACGATAGATTCAACTAATTGATTGTTCATGGTTTGGCGTAAATTTGAAAGACTTCTATTTTTCTAAAGCAACAAACTATTTGTACGCTTATTGTACTCAGCCTCAATGCCATTATCCGTCCTCAAACTCTTGCAAATTCTTCAGAAAAGATTGTCGTCGCTGTCGTTCGTTTTGACGCTTTAATTCTTCTAAGTGGGCTAACGTTTGGGTGCGAAATTCTTGGGTTAAGCCTTGCTGTTCGATTAAAGCGGCGGCAGCTTCAACGGCAGCCCGAAAAATGAGTTTGGCATTTTTATCGGGTTCAACGAGATAATCGTAGACGCGATCGCTAATGGTAATGCCCCGGCGTGTTGTAGTATCCAAAGACGGTTGTGATTCGGTGGGTCGTTTTTCTACTCTCTGAGGAGGTATTGATTCAGAAAAATTGCTCGATTCGGTGGGTTGTGTTGGTTCGTCCGAAGACGGCAAAATCGGATCGGTGCGCTTGGGAACAACGGGTTTTTTGGCGCGAATAATCCGGTCTAAGGCATCATTACTCATGGTTATTGGTTTTTCTCCGACTGGGGGGGCGCGAAACTTGACTTTGATTGGTTCAATGCTGCGGCGCTGAAGCAAAGGTTCGGTGGGTAGGGTTTAGCTTCCTAAACTGCCAACAACCGATTGCTTGCTGTCTCTTGAGGGCTGTGGACTGTTGACGGTGGACTGAAGAAGCGCGATCGCCTCTACCATTTGAGCAAAGGGATAGTTTAAGTCTTTGTCGAGGGTGTTACCAAAACGCATGGCTTTCTTGATTTGCTCTGATTCCCGCACGCTGGGAAAGAAAGGAATGTCCTCAGCAATATGTTTGGCCGCAGCGAGGGCTTCGCGACAGTCTTTAGATTGACTGTAGCCAAACCAGCGATCGCGAAAGGGTAAGATGCCTAATATTTCCCCTTCATAATCTGCGACATCTTTGAGTTTCGCGATCGCGTCGAGGGTAAAGACTAAGCTATTTGCTCCCT
>JAWQFT010000099.1:0-19069 GCA_035968055.1 Jaaginema sp. PMC 1080.18
GTGGGAAGAAATTGGAATTGTGACCAACAACCAACAACCAACAACCAACAACCAACAACCAATAACCAATAACCAGTCAATCATCAGGTAAACGTGACTCCCAACCCTAACCAACTAAGCCTCCCCCGCATGATAGGAACTCCGTACCAAAGGCCCAGAACGCACTTGGGAAAAACCGAGAGAACGAGCAATTGCACCTAACTCCTCAAATTCTGCTGGAGTCCAATACTTTTGTACGGGGAGATGAGCTAAAGAAGGACGCATATATTGACCTAGAGTAACGCGATCGCACCCCACCGAGCGCAAATCTTCTAAAGTCTCGATAATTTCCGCTTGCGTTTCCCCATGACCCAACATTAAACCCGATTTCGTCGCAATTTCCGGATTCAGTTCCTTGACAATTTCTAAAACCGCCAAAGAACGGTCGTATTTTGCCCCTCGCCGCACCTTATCCTGTAAACGGCGCACCGTTTCGATGTTATGGTTATAACATACTGGCTTTTGGGCAACTACCGTAGCAATACGCGATCGCTGTTGCACCACCGCCTCCCTCCCACTCCAGAAATCCGGCGTTAAAACCTCAATCTCTGTTTCCGAGTTCACCCGACGAACCGCCTGCATCGTCACCGCAAAGCCCCCCGCACCGCCATCTGGGAGGTCATCGCGAGCCACCGCCGTCAACACCACATAGCGCAACCCCAACAACTGCACCGCTTCAGCAATCTTCTGAGGTTCTGCCGGGTCAAGCGGCATCGGCGCGTGACCCTTATCCACTTGACAAAAACCACAAGATCGAGTACACACCGGCCCCATTAACAAAAACGTCGCCGTTTTCTGGGCATAACATTCAGCCCGATTAGGACAACGCCCCTCCTCGCAAATCGTATGAATATTACGCTGTTTGACAATGCGTTGTACCGTAGAAAGCTCGCTGGCTTTGCCAACAGGACGACGCAACCAAGGAGGTAGAGCCGTAATTTCCTCGCGCCAAGCTTGGCGATTTTGAGACACAGTTTCACGCATAGCATCTAGATGGGCAGTACCGCTTTCTATGGTGACACAGGGACTCAAAAAAATGGGTTTCCCTCGATCTCGCGAATCTTCCTATAAAGACTATGCTATAAAAAATAAGTAGTACATTTCTATTAATCATCATGGTTACAACGCCCTCCAAAACCAGCATTATCTGGGAAAAGTTGCCCGATGATTTTATCTTGCCCGATGACCCTGTGGATAATATCAATCAACCTGCCTTGGCTGCGGCGCTGACGGAAAGTTTGCAAGTCGCTCAACGACTCCCAGAAACCGCCCTAACCCCCACTAACTACGGCATTTGCGCCAACTACAACAAGCGTTTTGTGGTCAAAGCTCCTGACTGGGCTTACATCCCCCAGATTACCGTTCCTCGCGCCGCAGTGGTACGCAGTTATACCCCCCATCTGCAAGGCGCAATACCTTCCCTAGTTCTCGAATTTCTCTCCGAGACAGAAGGCAGCGAATATTCCAGCAAAGCCACCCATCCCCCCGGCAAATTCTTCTTCTACGAGCGCATTTTGCAAGTGCCAAGTTACGGCATTTTTGAGCTAGATTCCGGGAATTTAGAGTTATATCGGCTCGACGACAATCAACGCTACCAAATCGTCACAGCCAACGACACAGGGCGCTATTGGCTACCGGAACTCGATCTTTTCTTGGGAGTATGGACAGGTCAACGGGAGAATCGAGAAGGTCACTGGTTGCGCTGGTGGGACGCGGAGGGAAACTTGTTGTTGTGGGGAACTGAACAGGCTCAACAGGAACGCCAACGCGCCGAACAGGAACGCCAACGCGCCGAACAGGAACATCAACGAGCCGAACAGGAACGCCAACGCGCCGAACAGGAACATCAACGAGCCGAGCGTCTGTTAGCGCAACTCAGGGCTGCGGGAATCGAACCGGAAGGGTAACTCAGGGTGGCGTTTTCCCGATGATTTGCTGGTCATTATCAGGACTACGATTGTGACTTGATACATTCAAAGTACTCCAAAGCCAGAAATGGTGGGCAATGCCCACCTTTATAAAAGTTAAGATGGGTGGGCATACATTGCTCTAATGCCAGGGCTAAAGCCCTTACCACGAACCAAAAACTAATGAATACCCTCAACTTAGAATCAGAAAATCGCTGCTTTGGTGGGACAGTTGCCACTTATAGCCATTACGCTGAAACTTGTCAAAGTACCATGCGCTTTGCTATTTTTATTCCCCCCCAAGCGCAATCCAAACCTGTCCCCGTTTTGTATTATTTATCCGGTTTAACTTGTACTGAAGCCAACTTTACTACCAAAGCCGGAGCGCAACGTTATGCCGCCGAAACAGGTATTATGCTCGTAGCCCCCGATACCAGCCCGCGCCACACGGGAATTGCCGGGGAAGACCAAGACGATGACTTGGGGACTGGGGCAGGGTTTTATGTGGATGCGACCCAAGACCCCTGGCAGAAACATTACCAAATGTATAGTTATATTGTCGCAGAATTGCCCGATCTGATTGCTGCTCATTTTCCCACAGAAGGCGATCGCCTTGGCATTTTCGGTCACTCGATGGGAGGTCACGGCGCTTTAATTTGCGCCCTCAAAAACCCCTCGAAATATCGCTCAGTGTCCGCTTTTGCCCCTGTCGCTGCCCCTTCTCGTTGCCCTTGGGGTGAAAAGGCATTTTCAACTTATCTTGGCGAGAATCGCGAAATTTGGCGAGACTACGATGCCAGCGAAATCATCAAAACCAATCCCTGGCAACGTCCCATCCTCATCGACCAAGGAGATGCAGACCCCTTCCTCGCACAAAATCAACTCCTCCCCGACATTTTTGCCCAAGCCTGCGAAACTGTCAATCAACCCCTTACCCTCCGCTACCAAAAAGGCTACGACCACAGCTACTTTTTTATTGCTACTTTCATCGGCGATCATATCCGCTATCATGCAGAGGCTTTGAATGCCCGCTAAATCAGCCAAAGCGCGAACGAGAGTATTTTATTGATTGGTAGATTAGTCCTTCGTTTACACTGAAAATGCAGTCTTACAGGGATTTTCTGCGATGAATCCACCCCTCCGCATTCTCGGCGTTCCCCCCAATGCTTGGCAAGTCAGCGAAGATGTTGCAGACATCACTCGTCCTCCCCTCCCCCCGCAGATTGTTAATCTGGGGACGGATACCAAAACCGTACAACTCGATTTAGCCAAAGCTGCAATTCTGGTTGTGGATATGCAGAACGATTTTTGTCATCCTGACGGTTGGCTATCACATATTGGTGTTGATGTCAACCCGGCTCGCACGCCTATTGCACCCCTCCAGAAATTGCTGCCAAAGCTACGCGATCGCGCTGTGACGGTATTATGGCTAAATTGGGGCAATCGTGCCGATCTGCTCAATATTAGCGCGGGAATACGCCATGTTTATAATCCTACTGGGGACGGTGTGGGTTTGGGCGATCGCCTACCGAAAAATAATGCTCCTGTCCTCGAAGCGGGAAGTTGGGCTGCGGCTATTGTAGACGAACTTGTACCTGAAGCAAATGATATTCGTGTCGATAAGTACCGTATGAGTGGTTTTTGGGATACTCCCCTCGACAGTATTCTCAAAAACTTAGGTAAAACGACTTTATTTTTCGCGGGAGTTAATATCGATCAATGCGTGATGGCGACTTTACAAGATGCCAATTTCCTCGGTTATGATTGTATTTTGCTCAAAGATTGTGCGGCTACAACTTCCCCTCATTACTGTTACCAAGCGACGATTTATAATGTAAATCAGTGTTTTGGTTTTGTGGCAGATTCCGAACAAGTTTTGAGCGCGATCGCGTCTTTTTAAAAGCTGATTGAAAAGGGAAAATAAAACAATAAAAGTGTTTCGAATGTGGGGATAAAAGCAAATAAACCTATCGTAATATTTACTACAATGACTTGGCAACATCCCGATCGCATTTTCTGGCAAGATCGAGAGTATCACATCTTAGAATCTTGGGGGGAAGGGCATCTCAAACCGAGGGATTATAACGTATATGGCATTGATACGAGTTACCGCAGAGGTTGGATTTTGACCTATAAAATCCAACAAGAACAACTGTATCTTATCGAAATTAATACTGCGGTTCGTTTTCCCGATGTTGAAGCCATCTCTCTACCGAAAATTATTCCTTTTTTGGGTGAAGTTTGGTTAGCCAGAAATATCATAATGTACCCTTCACCAGGAGTGATTGGCTATCAATATTTATATCACTTCGCTTTTTGGGACGGTGTGGTGCAATCTTGCCAAGATTTATCGCCTCGAAATGATGAAATGCGTCGGCTATATTTAGCAACCCAAAATCCCCGTTATCCGATATGGCTATACGAGGAAATTTATCAACAACCGGGTTGGTATTGGGGCGATTTTTCGGGAGAGGGAATTTTAGGTTCAAATATTAACTAATATTCACGCTTTTTGACTTTCGAGAATTAAAGATTTTCGTCCAGAAAGTCGCGCATATATTGGTTGACTAATTGAGGCTGTTCTTGTTGTACCCAATGGCTGCAATTCGGGATATATTTGATGCGAAAATCTTTGACGTAGACTTCTGTTCCGTAGGTTAATTCTTTCCCTAGGGCTGCATCTTCTTCTCCCCAGATCATTAATGTAGGAATATCGAGAATTGGCCAAGAGCGCGATCGCGTGATACTTTCGGTAATATTGCGATAATAATTAACCATCGCGGTTAATGCCCCGCGTTTGGCCGCTGCGTCTTTATAAGCGTTTAAGTCAGCCCTGGTGAAGGTCGTTTTATCAATGGCTAGGCTTTGAAATGCCGACGCGATCGCCTCATAATCAAACAACTGTAACAGAAATTCCGGGAGTAGTGGCACTTGGAATAAAAACACATACCAACTGCGTAATAATTGCTGGGGATTTTGTCGTAAAGACCCCGAAAAAATGACCGGATGAGGCAAATTCATAATAATTAGCTTCTCCACCATTTGCGGGCGTTCGTAGGCAAAATTCCAGGCGATCGCGCCTCCCCAATCATGCCCGACTAAGATACAATCTTCGTAGCCCAAACCCGTAATCACTGCCTCCACATCGCGAATTAACTCAGCCATGCGATAAGCTTCCACTTCCTGGGGTTTATCGCTTTCGTTGTAGCCCCGCAAATCCAGTGCGACGACTTTATAAGTATCAGCAAATGTAGGAATTTGATGTCGCCAAGAATACCAAAATTCTGGAAAACCATGCAGTAATAACATCAGTTTCCCTTCCCCTTGGGTCACATAATGTAAATCTAAACCATTAGCATGAATTAGATCGTGTTTCCAAGAACTATTCAAAACAGACATGAAATTCCTCAACTTGCTGGCACAATTGCAATTTTAAACTAGCGCTTTAATTGTTATCCCATTAACATTACTGTATCGATAACATGAATTACGCCGTTATTTGCTTCAATATCTGCTTGAATCACCGTCGCATTTTTTACTTCAAAACTATCGGTACAATTAATTGGAATTAAAGAGCCTTCAACTGAAGCCACCGAATCAACTTTTTCTAAATCTGACTTCATTAACTTGCCCGGAACGACATGAAAAGTTAGAATGCGACCCAACTGCGGTGGAGCTTTGACTAACGATTCCACTGTTCCTGGGGGAAGCTTGGCAAATGCGTCATCCGTAGGCGCAAAAACGGTAAACGGGCCGGGACTTTTGAGCGTTTCGACCAAACCCGCAACTTGTACCGCCGTTACCAGGGTACTAAATGACCCAGCGTTTACTGCAATATCAACAATATCAGGCATAAATTTTCATCACTTGGGCAAATTACTGACAATTGCGATCGTAAACCGAGTTATGACATAATTGCAGGGCAAATTTTCTCTTAATGCGATCGCGTCTTTTTCCCCCGCGAACGCCCTTTAAATTCCCAAAACGAGGTAGAATCAAATTTTGGAGCGATCGCGCCGAGAATCGCCTAATTACTGCCAATCAACTCGTTTACCAACGCCACTACGGCACTGCGACTTAACTTTTCTTGACCATCTTGCAAAACATCCAGAGTCGCGTGAGCTAAAGCCAAGGGAATTTGACAGAAATCTTGAGCCGGACCGCTAGGTAAAGCCATAGTATAGGCATCTGCAAGGGCTAAATTGCGACGAGCATAAGCCTGCATTTCTCGGTCTGTCCAGTTATCGGGAAAGAAATCTACCCCTCGCTGTACGTCTTCTTTGTGGTTTCTCAAAATATTCACCGATTGTAAACCGCGACCAAAGCCCAAAGCTTGCGCTCGATTGGTTTGCGTGCCATCATACCAAGCCCACAAATCCGATAATAATAATCCCACAGAGCCAGCCACACTGAAAGTATAGGCATTCAAATCCGCTTCGGTTTGTACTTGCCAGTTACAATTTGCCCAGTAAGCCATGCGGTCGGCCATTGTAGCAGTTGCTTCCCAGATACGCGGCGCGATCGCCCCTGGTGCAAGTTTAGCCCATTCTCCAATCCGTACCGTTACTTCGGCTAACGGCAGGGTTTCAGCCCGTAATACTACGGATAAACGGTCAAATTGCTCGGTTTCTGTGGCTTCTTGGAGTCCCAAACTAATCTGTCGCAGCAGTTTAATTTTATCGCGACTGGTCAATTCGGGGTGATCTTCGATTTCATCAATCGCTCGCATACATAAATAAGCCGAAGCCACGGCTTCTTGTAAACCCTGGGGTAAGCGGCTAATCGGAATAAAAAATGTACGACTGGTTTGTTCTAAAATTGCCAAAGCATCAATCGTGGGCTTCATGCGGTCAACTCCTCATCACTTCAAAAGAACGCGGTAACAATGTTAAAGAATGTAACATCAAAATTTTGTTGCTATCCTGGTTCTTGATTTTTATCATCTGACGATTGGCTGTTTCGCCAATCTTTCTTGGGTTAGATTATTTGAGATTTATCCCCGTAAAACCACGGCTTTGCTGATTTTTATAGAGAGTTACTGATAAATCTTGGAAAGAACGCGATCGCGATTTTCCCAGGAATTGTATGGGGCTACAGTCCTAGAGTCAAGATTTCCGGCTCAAATCTCACAATTAATTCTCAGGGGAACTTTTCCCTAAAAATCCTCATTTTCTCGGAAATTTAGCGATTTTCCGCATTTTATTGCTCATAAAAAATTTTCCCACAAAAATTCCCTCAAGGTAGACAATGAGGGAATGTTAGCGAAAAATTTAGAGACTAAGCCACTATGCCAACGTTTCAGGACAATATCCCAAACCTTTGGTAAACTGACGGCGAAATGCCTCAATATCGCTGCGATTTGATTGACCGTGAGCGACAATTGCGACTTGGTAGCGTCGCATCACATCAATAGGAGATTGACCTGTTTCCAGACTCCACAACGCCATTTGTAGCCGCATTTCCGGCTCATAAGGAATCCCCAATTCATTCAGATAAGCCAAGAAGTCACCGTGTTGCTGAGGAGTAATAGTGTCTTCGAGTTTAATTTTCACAATCCAGCCGTCAATTTGATGAATGACGGTCATGAAAGTAACAGGGAGATGAGATGCGAGTTTTAAGTAGTCGGCAATCCGTAACGTTAAACTTGCATTGGCAATAAAGTAAAGGTAATACATGGGTTGGCTTGTGGGCTGAGCAGTCCACGTCTTGTGTAGTCTACTTTGATTGTCCCGCGCCCCAGGCCAAATAAATAGGGGAAAAGCACCCGATTTGGGATAGGGTATTTCCCCATATTATTAGAAGTTATCATTGCTGATTGTCGCTCTCGTGCAGGCAGGACAAACTCTCTCGTCTTCGGTATAAGTAAGAAGTTACCCACTGACAAATGCCAAGAGATTGTGGGGAAATAACCCAACCCTCGCTAAATTTGTAGAAGCGAACTTAACTCAGTAACTGACAAATTCAATGACCGACGACTGCTTGCTCTCGAACTATCACTACCATTTACCCGAAGACTATATTGCTCAAAACCCCGTCACTCCTAGAGATAGTTCGCGTTTACTGGTAGTTGACTCTCCCACCAGCCATACTTATCAACACTTCCGCGATTTGCCTCAATGGTTAGAGCCAGGGGATTTACTGATATTCAATAATACCCAGGTGATTGCGGCTCGCTTGTATGGCCGTAAAACTACGGGAGCAAAAGTCGAAATTTTGTTACTCGAAGAAAAATCTAGGGATTGTTGGTTGGCTTTAGTTAAACCGGGAAAACGCTTTACCGTGGGTTCAACGATTACCTTTGAACCCCATTCCCAAGACAAATGTCCTTCAGATTTGTGGTTAAAAGCGCAGGTGTGCGATCGCGATGATGCCACGGGAGGCCGAATTTTGCAATTTTCCTATCCTCCGGGACAGTCTTTTATGGCAATTTTGGACTACTTTGGTCAAGTCCCCCTTCCTCCCTATGTAACCGCAAGCGAGTCTTTACCCACTCAGTATCAGACGGTGTACGCGCAACAACCGGGGGCTGTAGCTGCACCCACGGCTGGATTGCATTTTACGCCTGATTTATTGCAAATCCTTTCAGAGAAAGGGATTCAACAAGCTTATCTGACCCTTCATGTGGGGGTAGGAACGTTTCGTCCGGTAGAAGTTGAGAATATTACCACTCACGAAATGCACTCGGAATGGTTTTGTATTGATGAGGAGGTGGTACGCAAAATTGAAGCCACTAAAGCGGCGGGACATCGCACTATTGCTGTCGGAACAACGGCTGTGAGAGCCTTAGAAGGGGCAGCAGCCCTGAAGAAAGAAAAATTAGGGCATTTTCCGCAATATCGCTATTTAGCCCCTTTACAAGGGCGCACGAATCTGTTTATTTATCCGGGCTATCAATGGCAAGTGGTGGACGGAATGATTACCAATTTTCACTTACCGGGGTCGAGTTTGTTAATGTTGGTGAGTGCTTTGATTGGTAGAAATCGCCTTCTTTCACTATACCAAGACGCGATCGCCCAAAAAATGCGCTTTTACTCTTTTGGGGATGCGATGCTGATTTTGCCTCAAGGGACTCTAGCCTCAAAGAATTTCGCCATGAGTAACGAAAATTGCCAATCTAAAATACAATAGCGGTGTTGTGTGGTCGTTTGAGGGCTAGTAAAAATGATCGAACCCAGAAAAACCAGGTTTTGGTTAACTCTAGTGACTTTGGGGTTGTGTTTGAGTAGTGCAACGGTAACTTTTGCCAAACCCACTCCCGAAACGATACGCAGCAAACAACGACTGGATGGCGTTTATACCACCAATCTCGATGCGGCTGAATTTTTCCAGGTGGGAGTGACTCAGTACCAACGCCAAGATTTTTTTGCGGCAGAATCCTCTTTACGCCAAGCTTTGCGCTACGATCCCCAAATGGCCATGGGGTACTATATGCTGGCCAATACCCTACTCGCTCAGGGTAAAGTCCCGGCGGCGATCGCGCAATACCAAAGAGCGATCGCCCTGCGTCCCAGTTTAGCCGAAGCTCAGTATAACTTGGGGATTGCTTTTTACCAAAATAATCAAACCCTCGCGGCCATGGAGCAGTTTCAACAAACCCTGGCCATTGACCCCCAATTTGCCCCTGCTTACTATAACTTAGCCTTGACCTTCGATGTGCAAGGGCGCGACGAGGAAGCCATCCAGTTGTATCGTCAAACCCTGGCTCTCGATCCCAACAACTTAACCGCTTACAATAACCTCGGTTTAATTTTAGCCGAACGGGGGGAAATTACCGAGGCGATCGCCCTGTTTGAACGCGCCATCGAACTCGACCCCAATTTTGCCGATGCTCACTACCAACTCGGTACACTATATCTGCAACAAGGTCAACTCGAAGAAGCCCGCGAAGCCCTGAAAATCGCCACCCTCCTCGACCCCAAAAACGCCCAAGCCCAATATAACTTAGGACTGGCTCAACTGCGCCTCAATGAAGCCTCAGAAGCCAGTGAAAGCCTCGCCAGAGCCATCGAACTCAACCCCGATAACCTTGAAGCCTACGAGCAACAAGGAGCGGCTCTGCTCGAAGCTGGAGCGGTTACAGAAGCCATTGAGATTCTCGAAACGGCGGCTAATCTGCCCGTTGCCAATTACACTACGACCTACAACCTAGGATTAGCTTACCAAAAAGCCGGACGCTACGAAGACGCGATCGCGCAATATCAAAACGTCCTCCGCCAAAATCCCAGCTTTGCCCCCGCTTTCTACCAATTGGGCGTATCTCTGTACGAAACTGACCAAATTCGCACGGCAGTCCCCCCTCTCCAAGAAGCCCGACAGTTATTCCAACTCCAAGGCCAACTCGAAAAAGCCGCCGAAGTCACCCAATACCTCGAAGATGTCATTGTCCCCGCGATTCAGCGTCTAGAGGAGCAAGAAACTGAAGCTCAGGAGGCTTAAAAGCTTCTTAGGCAGTAGGTCTTGGGCAGTGGGCAATAGTTTTGGGCAGTCGGCAATCGGCAATCGGCAGTCGGGGGGAGTGGGGATTTTTC
The DNA here is from genome assembly GCA_035968055.1 of Jaaginema sp. PMC 1080.18. Lineage (GTDB taxonomy): Bacteria > Cyanobacteriota > Cyanobacteriia > Cyanobacteriales > Spirulinaceae > Jaaginema. The sequence continues at coordinate 10,475 of JAWQFT010000099.1, forward strand.
CCCAGAAAGACATTGTGTAGGGTGGGCATAGCCAGCCCTGTCAAGAGTAATTTAGAGTGTAGGGTGGGCATCGCCCACCATTTCTAGCTTTGAGCTTTTGTTTGGATGTCTTAAGCCACGATTGTAGCACTATAAATCTGGTTTCAATACACCGTCTATCCCCTAAACCGCCCATTTTGGAAATCCGGGGCTAATGGTGAGCAAAGTCCGCCTTCACGGACTAAAGAATAGGTGTATTTTCGCGTATCGGATTTGGTATAGCAGTACGTTTTTGAGTTAGGACATTCAGCTTGTCATCAGCCCTCACCCCACTGCCGATTTCCCAAACCACTGATAACTGATTACTGATAACTGATTACTGTTACAGCCCCAAATCCACCTTAATCCGATGAGCGCAACTCATACCCGAAAAAGCCACCGCATTTAAACCTTGACCGGGGAAGGTGCTATCCCCCACGCAGTAAAGGTTTTTAATCGCAGTGCGGTTGAAAGGCATTCCCAGGAGTCCCAGAAGTTTGCGTTGGGGGATGGGGCCATAAGTGCCATCATCGCGACCGAGAAAGCGGCGGTGAGTGCGGGGTGTACCGATTTCTTGGTAATCGAGTTTGGACTCAATACCGGGAAAAATGGCTTCGAGACGGTGAATCAGTTGGGCTGCGGCTTGTTCTTTTTTGGCTTCGTACTTGCTAGGGGAAAGGTTTTGCCATTCAGATATCCAGCTAGGGGTGAAGGTGTGGATAATATGGTGATTTTCTGGGGCTAAACTGGGGTCGAGGAGGGTGGGGATGGAGACGAAAATTGTGCCTTGTTCGTCCATCATGTTGTCCCAGTTTTCCAGCAGGATGTGATGACATTCCGTGTCGGGGGGGAGTAAGTCGGCTTGGACTCCCAGGTGGAGGCTGAGGAAACTGGGGGATTTTTGATAACGCTTTTGCCATTTTTGCTCGCTTTGGGGCATATTAGCTTTGGGCAGCAGTTTCTCGAAGGTGTCCCAGCGTGTAGCGTTAGAAACAATACGTTTGGCGCGATATTCTTGCCCATTTGCCAATTTTACGCCCACGGCTTGGTTATTCTCAATGATAATCTCGGTGACTCTGGCTTTATATTCGATGCGACTACCGGCCTTTTCCAGTCCGTCTGCGAGTTTTTGGGCAATTTGACCGACTCCCCCTTTAGGATAGTTGATGCCGCCGTAATGGCGATCGCTAAACACCATTCCCCCATTAATTGCAGGGGTCTGAGACGCGGGAACAACTGACCAGCAGTAACATTCCATATCAATAAATTTCAGCAATTCCGGGTCAGAAATGTAACGTCGGGCAATATCACCCACGTTTTGCGGTAAATACTTCACCAAGCCCAAGCAAGCGAAGGGATGCTGGAAAAAGACCCTAGTGAGATAGCGGGGTTCTTCCAGGGATAATAATTCCATCGTGTTAAGGCAGTTGAAGATTTGCCAACACTCATCATAAAAACGGCGAATCCCCTCTCTTTCTGCGGGAAAGCGATCGCCCAGTTCTTGCAAGAAATTCTCATAATCGCGATGCACTTTCACCTCTAAATCCTGGGGAAGATGATAGTGAATTTGCACCAAATCGGGAATGGTTTCCAACTTCATATTGACCGCCCCTAACGCCCGCGTCAACAAATTAGTTGTCCCTTCTTCCCCAAAACCAAAAATCATCGAAGCCCCGACATCAAACCGATAGCCGTTGCGCTCAAAATAGCCCGCACTGCCACCGGGAATCAAATATCGCTCCAATACCAATACTTTTGCGCCCTTAGCCGCGAGTTGGGTGGCAGTCACTAAGCCCCCCATCCCCGAACCAATCACAATTACATCCCAATCGGAGTTTAGCCCTGCGTTGGTAGCACTCATATCCTCAATTCATGCTTCTATTTGTATCGGTTCTTAGTGTAGCGCCAAAAAAAACAAGGGACTAGAGTCGCTTCACGCTTCCCAGTCCCGCTTACCGATCTTTTTACCAAAAATTATGGGTTATTAGCCCCGTTCTTTAAGGGCGTGGAGTTGTCAACAAATCATAGTTTAGGGAACACTAAAACCGAACGACAAAACTCTTATTCACCGGGAGGACGAGTCGGTAAGCCCAAAGCCTCAATGACTTGAGCTTCAGTCACGCCCAATTGAGCCGCAGTTCCCGCGATATCCAAGCGAGGACGATTGCCACGACCCCCTTCCGGGCGACCGAGGGCTTCTTTGATTGCTTCCTCAGTCACGCCCAATTGAGAGGCAGCTTGTGCTAAATCCGGGCGGTTGCGGGGACGATTCGGTTCTCCGGTTTCTGGGTCAATGGTAATTCCTAGGGCTTGTCGCAATTGAGCCTCGGAGACACCTAACTTTGATGCAGCTTCAGTGAAATCGGGATGAGGAGGACGTTCCGGTACACCCAAGAGTTGCTTGAGTTGTTCTTCAGTCGTTCCCAATTGAGCGGCTGCGGCGGCAAAATCCGGGCGTTGGTGGCGACGACCTTGACCTTGACCTCGGTTTTGCATATTTTCGCTAGAATTTTGTGCGATAAGGCGAGAATTGGACTCAGCGTTACTGAAATTTGCAAAGCCTAATGTACCGATAACCACAGCAGCAGTTACAGAGGTAGCGAGCAAGAAGTTAATGTTTTTCATGGTGCTTCAATGTCTTTAAATAGCGGTAATGTGCTTGACAATTTCTATTAAGCATTACGAAAATTACAGAAAAACCTGGCTTTTAATTACAATTTTGTAATTCTTGTCCTCCACCTTTCTTCTTGACATTCAAGACAATCGCGACTGCCCCAAACACTGATTACTCTCGCATGAAACGTTAAATCTACTTTTTGAGGCTGAAACCCCAGGTTACTATGGCGTTGAGCCATTTTGAGAGTTTGCTGTAAGGTCAAAGTTTCTGACCAACTTTGCTGTGGAACAATACTTCTGGCAACATAAGGGAAACAAACAACTAACAACTAACAACTAACAACCAATAACCAATAGCCAGTCAATTATCGGAAAAACGTTTCCCCTAACTACTTGCAATGCACGTTCTTTTTGTCGAAGATGAAGCCAAAATCGCCAATTTTGTCCAAGCCGGACTCAAAGAACAGGGATTTGTGGTGGATTATTGCGATAATGGCGATCGCGCTCAAGAACAAGCTCTCACCCAGGAGTATGATGTTATTGTCCTCGATATCATGGTGCCGGGTAAAGATGGCCTCGCGATTCTCAAACACCTGCGACGCATGGGACGCAATACCCCTGTTATCCTCCTCACTGCTCGCAATGAACTCGACGACCGCCTCGAAGGGCTAAACTTAGGGGCAGATGACTACATGACTAAACCCTTTTTTGTGGAGGAATTAGTCGCGCGTATTCATGCTGTGGTGCGTCGCAGTATCGGGGAACGACAAAATATTTTGAGTGTGGGAAACTTGAAACTAGACCGTATTAGCCGCGAAGTCAGTTGCGACGAACAAACCGTAGAACTCACTACCCGCGAGTTTAACCTCCTGGAATACCTGATGCGTTCCCCCGGACGAGTTTTTACCCGGACTCAAATCCTCGAACAAGTTTGGGGTTATGACTTTAACCCTAGTACCAATGTGGTTGATGTCTGCATTCAACGGTTGCGTAAGAAAATAGATCGTCCCGAACAACCCAGTTGGATTGAAAATATACGGGGAGTTGGCTATCGCTTTGTTAAACCTCAGTAAAATTACAATTCGCTCGTTTCGCGTCCGGTTGGCAGTCCTCTCGACGGTATTAGCCGGAACAGCTTTGTTGGGTTTCAGCGCGATCGCGTGGCGGTTGATTTACGGTGCGAAAGTCAGTCGCTTGGAAGCTAAGATCGAAGTTGCTTTGAGGCGTTTGGCTATTCCTCGTCCTATGCCTGCGGATTTCTGGGAAATGGCGGCTTCGGAGTTACCCACCCAACTCAATCTTACCTCGGAAACGGCGATCGCGCTGAAAGTCATGGGCGATGGCGGTCAACTTTTGTATCAATCCCCCAACTGGCAAAGAGAGTTTGAGCGCTTTTCTTCCTTAAAACCGATTTCTTCATTAACTGTTGTTCCTCGTCGCAATCGTCCTTTACCTCCCCCCGAAATTACCCCGCGTTGGCAAACTCAGCACACCTCTACGGGAAACTGGCGCATTGCCACCGTCAGTCTTCCTTTTCGGCAAATCGCGATCGCAGTCAGTTTACAGAGCATCAACCAAGAAATGCAGGCGATTTCTCAGATTTTTGGTATTGCGATTCCGGGGACATTATCTTTGGTATTAATCGGGGCGTGGTGGCTCTCAGAAACCGCCCTAACTCCAGTAAAACAGCTTACTCAGACGATGCAACAGATTGCCGTTGCCAGCTTAGACCGTCGCGTGGCTGCGGGGACAACCGATATAGAATTTCAGGAGCTAATTGAGGTTTTCAATCAAATGCTCGAACGCCTCGAACGCAGTTTTAAACAAGCATCTCGTTTTAGTGCGGATGCGGCTCACGAGTTAAAAACTCCCCTGGCAATCTTGCAAGGAGAACTCGAACAAGCCCTACAACAAGCAACCCCCGGATCGCAGCTACAGCAGACTTTAGGCAGTCTTTTAGACGAAGTACGCCGCCTCAGTACGATTGTGCGAAAGCTTTTATTACTCTCCTTAGCTGATGCGGGACAGATCAAAATTCATAAAGCGGCTGTGAATTTATCGCAGCTTCTCGCAGTTATGTTAGAAGATGTCGAGTTGCTATCGCCTCATTTAAAAGTAGAAGCAAGTATTAAACCCAATCTTACGGTAGAAGGCGATCGCGATTTACTCAATCAGGTTTTGCAAAACTTAATGAGTAATGCCCTAAAATACAACTTGCCTCAAGGTTGGCTAAAGTTACACACTCAGCGTCAAGAAAAATGGGTAGAAGTCCGTATTAGCAATGCTTCTCCTCCTATTCCCCAGGGCGATCGCGATCGTCTTTTTGACCGTTTCTATCGTGGCGATCCTGCTCGCAATCGTCAAGTGGAAGGTCTAGGCTTAGGTTTAAGTTTATGCCAAGAAATCGTCCGCGTCCACAACGGCAGCTTGAAACTGGAAACTGGAAAGGGACAAACCACCTTGATTCTTAAGTTAACGGCTTATTTGGGCTAAAGAATCTTAGCTATCACCGACCAAGGTGCTGGACTTCGCTAGTCATCAGTTTTGGCGGGGGAGGAGGGGGAGGAGGGGCATTCATCTCACTCCCCCCCGACTGCCGATTGCTGATTGCCCAAAACTACTGCCCCTTAATCGCTGATAACTGAACTAGCGATGCCACTTCGTTACCCCTCCCGGTTGGTCGATAAGAGTGATGCCTTGATTGCTGAGTTCGTCACGAATGCGGTCGGATTCAGCGAAATTCTTGGCTTTACGGGCTTCAGTGCGTTGTTGAACTAGGTTATCAATCTCTGCATCGCTTAATCCCGCGTTGGCATCGGTTTCCGCTTCGGGTTCGACGGTAAAGCCGAGAACTGCGGCTAATTCGACGAGCGATCGCCATTGGTGATACAGTTGCAAGGGATCGGTATTGGTTTTGCCTTCGTGAACGATGATATTGCCTTCTTTGCGTAAATCCTTGGCAATCTCAAACAATACTGCCAAACCCCCCGCAAAATTCAAATCCTCATCAATCGCAGCAGTAAAACGTTCTGCCCATAAACTTGACCCCGTTGCGATAATATCATCATCCCAATTGAGTTTTTGAGAATAGCGATCGCCAAACAATAACCCCTCTTTCAAAGTTTGCCAGCCATTGGTCGCTGCTTCTAAGGCATCTTCGGTAAAATCCAACGGCTTGCGATAATGGGCTTGTAAAGCAAACAAACGAATTGCCATCGCTTCAATCGCATTTTCTGGCGGTGTCTTCCCCGGAAACCACCACTGATTATCCAATAAATCGCGAATTGTGGTGAAATTGCCCAAAGACTTCGACATTTTTTCCCCATTCACCTGTACCATGCCACTATGCAGCCAATAATGAGCCAAAGGTTGCCCCGTCACCGCTTCCGATTGGGCGATTTCGTTTTCGTGGTGCGGGAAAATTAAATCGCTGCCCCCCACATGAATATCAATCGTTTCTCCCAAACGCTCCCGTACCATCGCAGAACACTCGATATGCCAACCCGGACGACCCGACCCCCAAGGCGATTCCCAAGCGGGTTCACCGGGCTTAGAAGCCTTCCACAGAGCGAAATCAAAGGGGTCTTTCTTCTTGGTATCTTCTGGGGATTCCACCGCCACGCGACCACTTGCCCCCGCTTGCATATCCTCTAGTTTTCGCCCGGAAAGTTTGCCATATTGCTCAAATTGACGCACTTTATAATAAACATCGCCTTGAGACGGATAAGCATAGCCTTTTGCTTCTAATTCCGCTACCAAACGCTTAATCCCGTCTAAAGTATGGGTCGCGCGGGGATACACATCTGCTTCTCCAATCCCCAACCGTTCCATATCCTCGAAATACGCCGTAATAAAGCGTTCGGACACTTCCTCCATTGCTACGCCTTCTTTCCGAGCGCGATTGAGGATTTTATCGTCAATATCCGTAAAATTCTGGATATACGTCACATCATAGCCCCGCCATTGTAAATAGCGACGGGCCACATCCCAAATCAAACAAGTCCGCGCATGACCCAAATGGCAGTAGTCATAAACCGTAATCCCGCAGCAATACAGCCGCACTTTACCGGATTCGAGGGGTTTAAAAGCTTCTTTTTTGCGAGTGAGGGTATTGTAAAAAGTAATGGCCATGCTGGTTTTGGTGAATGACTCCGGCAAAAATATAGTTAAGAGAAATTGAGGCGTTTAACCCAACTAACAGTGTAAGTAATAATGGAAACCAGAGTGCGATCGCGTCTTCATCCGTCACATCGTTTCTCAATCCATCAGTAACGTTTCTTGAGATACCATTATGCAATCAGTCGATCCCCAAGTCACTAATGTCCAGGAGATGCACGACCCGAAACTGGGGCTTCCCGTTACGATTATCACAGGCTTCCTCGGTAGTGGCAAAACCACCCTCCTCAATCATATTCTCACCAATCAGCAAGGGCTAAAAACCGCCGTCTTGGTGAATGAGTTTGGCGAAATTGGTATTGATAACGAACTCATCATCTCTACGGGCGAAGATATGGTAGAACTCAGCAATGGTTGTATTTGCTGTACTATCAACGAAGACTTAGTTAATGCCGTTTACCGCGTCCTCGAACGAGAAGATAAGGTTGATTACCTCGTTGTCGAAACCACCGGACTCGCTGACCCTTTACCCGTTGCGTTGACCTTCCTGGGGACGGAGTTGCGCGATATGACCCGTCTGGACTCGATTGTAACCGTGGTTGATTGTGCTAACTTCAGCTTAGATTTGTTCAACAGCGAAGCCGCTTATAGTCAAATTGCCTACGGGGATGTAATCTTACTCAATAAAGTCGATCTCGTGGACGAAGGGGATGTGGATACCCTAGAAGTAAGAATCCGCGATATCAAGCGGGATGCACGAATGCTACGCACCACTAACTCCCAAGTCCCGTTACCGTTGGTGTTGAGTGTGGGCTTATTTGAGTCGGACAAATACTTCGACCAAGCTGAGGAGAAACACGACCACGACCATCATCACCACGACCACGACCATGAATGCACCCCAGAATGCGACCATGAGGAGCATCACCACCACGACCACGACCATCATCACCATTCCCACCACCTCGAAAATGATGGCTTTACCTCGGTTTCTTTCCAAACTGATAAACCGTTAGCGATTCGCAAGTTTCAATCTTTCTTGGATAACGAATTATCTGCTAATATTTTCCGAGCGAAGGGAATTATGTGGTTTCAAGAAAGTCCTGCGCGTCACATTTTCCACTTAAGCGGGAAACGTTTTTCGATTGAGGATGATGAGTGGAATGGCCGTAAACCGCAGAATCAATTAGTATTAATTGGTCAAGATTTAGACCACGATATGTTGTTGCAGCAGCTTCAGGCTTGTGTCGTAGATTAGGATTGCCCTCACCCCAAACCCCTCTCCCACGGGTGAGGGGCTTAATTACTTCTTTGTATTTGTGATGACTGTAGAACAAAAACTCCAAGATTTTGAGCAAAAATATAAAATGAAATCCGAGGATTTTTATAAATGTTTTCAAGCCGGGAAACTGGGTGATTCTATGGATTTTTTTGAATGGAATACTTATTATGAAATATGGGTTAATGCCGAAAGTCAAGCTTTATAAAGAATCAAAGTTTTTAGACAAGTCACTCGGTACTTTTTGCCATTCTGAATTAGGAATTTTTGCGCCAATTTCTACGGCAATTTCCCAAATTGGTTTGGCTGTAGGATCGTAGTCGGAATTTTGTTGATTTTGGCTTTCTTCGTTATTTTCGGCAGTTCCTCGTACTTGCTCAAAAATTTTATCGAGCAACCATAATTTATCTTCTAATGATAAGTTATGAATCGACTTTTCAAGCTTTAATAATTGATGGGAAACCATAGCTCGTCCTCGCGACTGAATTTTACAGCCTTTACCTAAACCTATATTAGGGCTTGCTGAAAAAGTGATTGAACAAAATCTCAAAAAGCAGGGGTGTAAA
>JAWQFT010000100.1:0-18959 GCA_035968055.1 Jaaginema sp. PMC 1080.18
CGAAATACAAGCATTTTGGCGGTAATGACTATCGCATAACTTAAGGTGTGTCACGCCAGTAGCGTAACGCACCGTCTTGACTGTAACCAATTAAATAGATTTGTTATTATTTTTAATGGGTCAATCATAACATCAAAAAAGGTGGGCAATGCCCACCCTACATTTTATATTTTAAGTTTTAAAACTCTAAATTAAGCCGCTTCCCAGAGTTGCTTAACTTTCCCCGGAAGGTATTGCGAAACTTCTTGGATGCGATCGCTAGGTAGTTCTTCTTTCGTTGCCGAAAAGATAGCTTTTAAGGCTTTTTCGCCGTTCGTTCCTTTCGGTAAACCACCCTCTTGTTCGATACGGAAAATGAAAGTTTCGTCTTTAATTTCTAACGGTTGACGAATGCGACTCAGCCAAGAAACAATGGGGTTATTATCTTTCCATAATTGGGCCAAGTTATTTTGTAAACTTTTATCTGAAGTGGGTAAAGATTCTTCAGTTCCCAAGTCTTCAGCAACGCGGTCAGAGGTTTCTGTTGACATCACATCGCGCATGGTACGGTAGACCACAATGGTCAAATCGCGAGCATCGAAAATGTCTTCGAGTTCGCCTTTGAGCATGACTTTTTCGAGAAAAGGCATATCTTTTGTGGCAATGGGTGTTATCGGGCCTTTGTTAAGGGATTGGGGTGGATTTTCATTCATTTTGGCTAACATTTTCCCCCCTTTTTCTGTTAGTTCAGCTTGTTTAAAACGAATTAAGTGGGGTAAAGGGCCATCTTCTGCACCGAGGGTATTAGCAACTCGGAAGTCTACCTCGTCTGGGTTGACTGCATCGGGGACATCTTCCTGATTTGCGTAGGCATTTCCAGTGAAATCAGCGTTAATATATTGTTTTTGATTGAGATAATCAAGGTGACCGAGAAAATCGGCAACAGTCAGTTGTCTTCCGGTGAAATCGGTGGCTTGAAAGTCTACGGGCTGTTTGCCATTTCCCTCTGTTTCTGCAATCTTTTTCAGGATAATATAGGATACGTCGTCTCTTAGAGAAATTGGCATATAATTAACCTCTAGCTATAATTTTTGAACAATTTTGCATTGAGACTCAGGCAACTATTGAGAGTTCCTGGTCTTAAATTATCCTAAGATAGAGCGATCGCGCCTCACATCTACTAGGAGAATTATTCGGGTCTATCCCTTTTGGTAGAAAAATACACAATATGTTAAAAGATTTTGAGCGTCGTTTCAGGCACAAAAGTAATAAGCAGAAGGATAATTTATTTGACTATAGTTATCACAAATCTGGTAGTATTCCTGGAACTTTAAGAATTCCGCCCCATGCGACAACTCCCAAAATTGATGTCATTGATTACACTGAAGAAAAGGTCACTTGTCATCATCAAGTAACTCCCCAAGATTGTCTAAAATATCTGCAAACGCCTACCATTTCTTGGGTTGATGTAGCGGGGTTAGGGGATGCTGAAATTTTCCAAGCCCTAGGGACATTTTTTGAGCTACATCCTTTGTTATTGGAGGATATTGTTAATGCACCACAGCGTCCCAAATTAGTGAATTATGTCGATTGTATAGCGATTATTATTCAAATGGCGATCGCGAAACCCAGTCGTGAGGGTTTTTGGTTAGAACAAGTGAGTATAATTATCGGGAAAAATTATGTTCTTTCGGTGCAAGAGGAAGCCGATTTTGATTGTTTTGCTCCCGTTCGCGATCGCATTCTACACAACCAAGGTATTATTCGCCAACAAAAACCCGATTATTTAGCTTATGCTTTATGGGATGCGATTATTGATGGTTATTTTCCCATTTTAGAGGATTATGGCGAACAAATTGAGTGGTTAGAAGACGAAGTAATGCTCAATCCGACTGACGTTACTTTGCAGAAAATTTATCAAGTTCGTCGAGAATTGTTGGCTTTACGCAGGGCAATTTGGCCGCAACGAGATACGATTAATCATTTACTGCGCGATCGCTATCCCCTGATTAGCGATGATGTGCGATTATATCTTCGAGACTGCTACGATCGCACTGTGCAAATTATTGATATTACGGAAACTTATCGCGAGTTGGCTTCGGGGTTGATGGATGTGTATTTATCTGCCGTCAGTAATAAAATGAACGAAATAATGAAAGTATTGGCGGTTATTTCCACGATTTTTATTCCTTTAACCTTTATTGTCGGCGTTTACGGCATGAATTTTAATCCTGCTGCTTCTCCTTGGAATATGCCAGAGTTGAATTGGTATTGGGGTTATCCGGTTTTTTGGGGATTAACGCTATTAATTGCAGTCGGTTTGGTTTACTTTTTTTGGAGACGGGGTTGGTTTCAAAATACCACCACCCCAAGACGGCGTTAATTGCAAATCTCCCTCACTACGCTAAACTCGTTGGATACACCCGTATCAACTGATAGTCTAAAGCAACGCCTATGGTACATATTAAGTGCGTTGAATTGTCTCACTTCAAATCTTTTGGCGGTACGACAGCCGTACCGTTGTTAAATGGTTTTACGGTTATTTCCGGGCCGAATGGGTCGGGAAAATCGAATATACTGGATGCGTTGCTGTTTGCGTTGGGTTTGGCTAGTTCTAAGGGAATGCGGGCTGAAAGACTGCCAGATTTAGTCAATCACAAGCAGGTGAGTCAGCGCAGTACCTCGGAGGTGAGTGTCAGCGTCACGTTTGATTTGACGGATTGGACGGATGAACGGGAGTTGGTGGAGGGGGAAGTTGATTCGCTGATTCACGGGGACGAATGGACGGTAACGCGGCGTTTGCGGGTGACGAAGGGGGGGAGTTATTCGTCTACTTATTACATGAATGGGGAGGTCTGTACGGCAACGGATTTACACGAACAGTTGCGGCGTTTGCGGATTTATCCAGAGGGTTACAATGTGGTGCTGCAAGGGGATGTAACTCGGATTATTACGATGAATGCTCGCGAACGGCGGGAGATTATCGACGAATTAGCCGGAGTAGCGGAGTTTGACCGCAAAATTGAGCGAGTTCGCAAGACTTTGGATGAGGTGCAGGAGAGAGAGGAACGCTACCATATTATCGAACAGGAATGGCGCGATCGCTCCGAACGTTTGGCCGCAGATCGGATTAAAGCGGAGAAATATCGTCAAATTCGCGAACAAATCCAGGAAAAGCAGCAGTGGGAAGTTGTCTTGGTTTGGCGTTCTTTACAGCAGCAAGTCGCTCAAATTACTCGGCAAATTGCAGCCGGGGAACAAGAGGAAAATCAGCTTCAGCAGCAGCTAGAAGGATTAAAAGCGCAAATTGGGACTCAAAGTAACGAGTTAGATGAATTAAACCGTCAAGTTAAAGCTTTAGGAGAAGATGAGCAACTTTCGGCTTCCTCCCAACTGGCAGGCCAGAAGTTAAAGCGATCGCAAATCCAACAACGGCAAAATGAACTCACTCGACAATTCCAAACCGCCCAAGAAAAGCGCGATCGCAGTGTCCAAGCCGCTCTCCAATACGGTCAGCAACTCGCACAACTCGGACAAGCCCAAACCACCCTGGAAAGCGAAACTTTGGTGAATTTGCAAGCCTCACGCGATCGCGCTCAACAACTGCTCGAACAAACTCGCGATCGCGCTACCGAAATCGCCTCAGCCTCCGAAGCTTGGGTGAGCGAACAAACCGCTTTAACCCATCAAATCAACGCTTTACAGCAAAGCCTGAATCCGCAGCGCACCGAACAGGCACAGTTAGCCGAGCGTAACCTTTCATTACAGAAAAAAATACAAGAGAATCAGACCCAACTGCAAGAGGCTGTAACAGAACTTCACGAAGCCGAAACAGCCCTGGCAGAACTCACACCCCAAACCAAGCAAACCCAGATACAGCAACTCGCACAGCGTCTCTCTCTCCTGGAACAAGAGCGATCGCTCGAACAAGAAACCGCCAACCGCTTGCAAAAAGAGCAAAGAGACAAACAACGGCATCTCGACAAGCTAGAAGCCACCTCCGAAGCGCAACAGGAAGCTCAAGGCACTTTTGCCACCAAAATCGTCCTCCAAGCCGATTTACCGGGAGTGTGTGGCTTAGTAGCACAACTGGGGCAAGTCGAACCCCGCTACCAACTCGCCCTCGAAACCGCCGCAGGTAGCCGTTTAGCCCAGATTGTGGTGGAAGATGATGTAGTAGCCGCAGCCGGAATTGAACTGCTCAAACAAAAGCGGGGAGGACGAGCGACTTTTCTGCCTCTGAATAAAATGCAATCGCGTCTTCCTGATTCTAGAGCTACGTTAGCTTACGCAAGAGGCTTTATCGACACGGCATTTAACCTGGTAGCTTGCGAACAGAAATATAAGACTATTTTTGCTTACGTTTTCGGCAATACCGTTGTTTTTGAGAGTTTAGAAACCGCCCGCACTCATCTGGGCAAAACTCGCATTGTCACCTTGCAGGGGGAATTGCTCGAAAGTAGCGGGGCAATGACAGGGGGTAGCCAGTCGTCTCGTTCTACCCTGCACTTTGGTACAGTTAGTCCGGGTGAATCCCAAGAGATTAAAGAACTCAGACAACGCCTCGACGAGATTGAGCTAATTTTAGAGCGTTGCGAGTTTAATATCAGCGAGAAAACCGTCGAAATTCAGAAAATTAGTCATAAATTGACTCAACTGCGTTCCCAAGAACAAGAAAGTAGCTTGCGATCGCAACAACTCCGCAAAGATGTAGAACGACTAGAACAACAACAACAACAACTCGCACAGCAGATCGAGCAAGACCAAGAAAATCGCAGCAATTTTCAACAACGCTTAGAAACCCTGTCGCAAACCATCCCCGAACAAGAAAACCAACTCCAAACCCTACAGAACCAACTCACAGCCCTCGAAGCATCCCAAACTCATAGCGAATGGCAGCAAATTCAACAACACATTAAACAACAAGAAAACGAACAACAAAAACGCGATCGCGAACTCCGTCAAGCAGAAGCCCAACTCCAAGACCTCAACAGCCAAATCGCCCGTTTACAAGAAAAAATCGCCGAATCTCAAGAAATTCAAACCGAATACCGTCAAACCGAAACCGAAATCACCCAAAACCAAAATAATCTCGCACAAGAACTCGCAACAATCGAAACCAAAATCCAAGAAACCGAAACCATTTTAGAGCAACTCATCGCTCGCCTAGGAGAAACCAAACAAAAACGCGATAAAGCCGAAAAAACTCTCGAAAATCTCAAAAACAGCCAACAACAGCAAAACTGGCAACTGCAAAAACTCCAAGAAACCCAACAAAACCGTCAAACCCAACTCCTAGACCTACAAAACCAACTCCAAAATCAAGAAAACGAACTCCCCGACCCATTACCACAAATCCCCGAACTTGTCAACCCAGACGAAGAAAATACCGAAGCCGTCACCTTCCAAAACTACGCCGAACAACTCGAAAACCTGCAAAAAACCATCCAGAAACTCCAAAAACGCCTGCAAGCCCTCGAACCCGTCAATATGCTTGCCCTCGAAGAATACGAACAAACCCAAGCCCGCCTCCAAGAACTCAGCGAGAAACTGCACACCCTGACCGCAGAACGCACCGAACTCCTCCTTCGTATTGAAAACTTCACCAGCCTGCGCTATCGTGCCTTTAAAGAGGCTTTTGATGCCGTTAACGAGAACTTCCAGAGCATCTTCGCCACCCTCTCCCAAGGAGACGGCTACCTCGACCTCGACGACCCCGAAAACCCCTTTGCTGGCGGTCTCAACCTGATTGCCCACCCCAAAGGCAAACCCGTCCAGCGTCTCAGTTCCATGTCCGGAGGCGAAAAATCCCTCACAGCCCTTAGCTTTATCTTCTCCCTGCAACGCTATCGTCCCTCTCCCTTCTACGCCTTCGACGAGGTAGATATGTTCCTTGACGGGGCAAATGTGGAGCGATTAGCTAGAATGATCGAAAGACAAGCTCAACACGCCCAATTCATTGTCGTGAGTCTGCGCCGTCCCATGATTGAATCCGCCGAGAGAACCATTGGTGTTACGCAAGCCAGGGGCGCACATACACAAGTCTTAGGCATTAAACTGTAGTGTTTGGGGTATTATTTTTAGTAAATAAATGTAAAGTTAGCGCGATCGCGGCCTCTCGTGCCTGACTCTTTCTCGTATCAAAGACCGCGTGAAAAGCGCCCATTAACAGGACACTAATGACCACTGATACTATTCGTCTTCGCTCTGAATTTATTAATACCAAAGTTATTACCAACAACAGCGCCCGTCAACTGGGAGTTGTCAAAGAAGTTCTCGTAGACATCGACCGACGAGAAGTTGTCGCTTTCGGCTTGCGAGATAACCTCATTTCCGTTGCAGGTATGCCCAAATATATGTACCTCAACAGCGTCGAAAAAACGGGAGATGTGATCCTCGTTCCCGATGAAGATGTTATCGAAGATGTGGAAGTCGAAGCCTATAGCAAACTCATCGGTTGCGAAGTCATTACCGAAACTGGGGAACTCCTCGGACGAGTGCGGGACTTTCAATTCAACCTCGAAGACGGTCACGTTTCCTCGCTGATTATCGCCTCCATTGGCATTCCCCAAATCCCCGACCAAGCTATTAGTACCTACGAATTGCGGGTCGAAGAAATTGTCAGCAGCGGCCCGAATCGCATCATCGTCTTTGAAGGCTGCGAAGAAAGAATTACTCAAATCACCGTCGGTATTCTCGAACGCCTCGGTATTGGTCGTCCTTTGTGGGAACGCGACGAAGACGACCTCTACGGCTATCCTAGCGCTGCTCCCCCGGAAAACCAACTCCCCACCGGAATCCCGGTTAATCCCCCTCCTCGTCGCGCCGAAAGCCGCCCTCCCGTGTGGGATGAAGACCAATGGGAAGAAGCCGAACCCGTCCCCCTTCCCCGTCGCGAAGCCGAACGAGTACGTTATCGGGAATACGAACCCGAACCCTACGAAGAAGACAACTGGAGCGAACCCGAACCCCCCCGTTACGAGCAAAGCGCCTATGTTGAACCAGATTCCTATCGCTACGACGACTCCCAACCCGATGTCTGGGACGACGACGTAAAATCCGAACCCTACAATCCTCCCCGCGTCAACTTCCCGGAGAAGACGAAAGCCCCAGAGTACGAAGACGGGTATTAACCGTCAGTTTGGGTTAAGCGATGCGTGCGATTAAAGCGGGAGCGATCGCGTCGAGGGGTAAAATTTGTTGAGCGGCATTAAGAGCGATCGCTTCTTTGGGCATTCCGAACACGACACAACTATTTTGGTCTTGGGCAATTGTCCACCCCCCGTTATTTTTAATCCCTTGCATCCCCTCCGCTCCGTCTCGTCCCATCCCCGTGAGCAAAACTCCCAGTAAACTTTTTTGGTAGTAACGAGCCATCGATTGCATTGTTACCGTTACCGAAGGACGATGACCCAAGTACGGTGGCATATCGGAATAGCAAAAGCGACCTTGGTTATCAATTTCTAGGTGGCGCTTTTCTGGCGGAAAATAAATCTGACCGGGGGTGGGAAACTGACCGGACTCGGCAATTTGCACGGTTAAAGAACAGTGATTATTGAGCCAATCTAAAAAGCCTTGTAAAAAACCTGCGCTGATGTGTTGTACGGCGATAATCGGGACGGGAAAATTTTTGGGGATAGCACTAAAAATGGTTTGTAATGCTTGAGGGCCTCCAGTCGAAGCACCAACGATAACGGCTTTTACGGTTGAGGTTCGAGGAGTCGCGTTCAGGGGAATTCCCGATACTGTTGGCTTGGCAATGAGGGGCAGTTTGCGTCGTCGAGTCATGACTTTGACCCCTGACAAGATGCGGATTTTGTGGATGAGTTCGTCTTTGATTTTTTCGTAATCGGCAGTTAGTCCGGTGCGGGGTTTGGGGAAAATATCTACAGCCCCGGCTTGCAGGAGTTCAAAGACATGGTGGGTGTCTTCGTCTTGGACAGAGGTACTGATGACTAAAATGGGTCGTGGATAGGTGGCCATGACCTCTGTGGTAAACTCTAACCCGTCCATTTTGGGCATATGCAGGTCAGTACAAATGACATCCGGTTGGGTACGCTCCAGCATTGCCAAAGCCTCTACTCCTGTGGTTGCAGTGCCAACGACCTGAATTTGAGGGGCAGCATTCAGCATTCGTTGGAGAATGAGAGTGGCAATGGGAGAATCTTCAACAATGAGAACTTTGATGGGCATTGATTAAAACATTGTTACCGAGATGATGAGAAAACGAGCAATTAGGCGATCGCGAGCAGAACCGCTTTTTTCTATTGTGACCTAAACTTTTTAATTCGTCGGGAAACGCGATCGCCCTGACTTTAGGTAAAAAGGTGGGTTTTGCTAGTCCTCTTCATCTCTCTCTCCCCCATTTTAAAAAGGAAAATTAGGTAAGAAAGGTAAGAAAAGTTGTAAAGAGTAGTTGTCTTAACAAAATCAGGGAAAACCGACGAAATTCTCTTACAATGCAGATGGTCAACAAAAGCTCAAACAAAAGCGTCATTCAGAATAAATCTGAATGACCGATCGAATTAATAGCAGATTGATGCGAGAAAAGCAACCCGTTTTCGAGGGGTTTGTTGGGTTGTAATCTTGTTACTTCAGTCTGCTATTTTTTTATCTTACAACAGTTGGGCGGCAGGCGCTACTGTATTTGAGCAGTTTCGCGACGCGAAAGCCATCAACTTTCTACTTCTAATCCCGTGGCTTTGAGTAACCGTTTGCGTTTTTGACGAGCGACTTCTTGGAGGTCAATAATTTTGTCGGTTTCGTCTACAATTTCTCCAGTTAGGACTTCGAGGACATCTTCTAAAGTGACGACTCCCGAAACACCACCATATTCATCCAGAACGACGACTAGATGTTTGTGGGTTTCTTGAAATTCTTTCAGCAAACGGTCAGCCCGTATTGTTTCGGGGACAAAACGCACTGGACGCATCAAACTCGATACTTTTTGACTGGGATTGCCTTCGATTAAAGCAATAAGTAACTCATCTTTGAGGGCTACACCAATCACGCGATCGATAGAATCTTCGATGACTAAAATCCGGGTGTGAGTAGAAGCAATAATTTCCGATTTGGCTTCAGCAAAAGTGCGATCGCCATAAAGATAAGTTAGCAAAATTCGGGGAGTCATCAACGCAGCAGCATTGAGATCGTTGAGTTGAAAAACCCGTTGAATCATCTCGGCTTCGTCGTCTTCAATTGTCCCTTCTTGGTAGCCAATGCTGGCAAGTAAACGAATTTCGGCTTCGTTGGTTGTGGGCAGTTTTTTCCCCTTAGTAAAAGGCATTGTGAGGTGTTCGACTAACCAAACCACAGGGGTAAAAACGAAGGTTAAAAACTGTACGGGAATAGCACACAATAAAGCCAAGGTTTCGGCATAACGTTCTCCTAAAGTTTTGGGAAAGATTTCACCAAATAAAATGATCAGTAGCGTAAAAATCGCGGAGAAAACACCAATCCAAGCATCCCCAAAAACCTGAGAAGCTAAACCTCCAATAATAATACTGCCAACAATATTAAAAGTGTTATTTAAGATGACAATTGTGGCAATGGGGCGATTAATACGCTGACGAATGCGAGCGAGGGCGATCGCGCTGGGTTTACGGGAGTGAGAGAGTTGGCGGACTTTCAGGGGAGAAATAGCAAGTAAAGCAGTTTCGGCGGCAGCACAAAAAGCAGACCCCAATAAAATAAAAATTATTATTATGATGATTGACAACATCGATGCGTTCTCAAGTTTTTTAAGTAAATTTTGGTCTTAGTTTGTCGTAAAAAGAGTTTTTGTTTGCCGATCAAATCAAAAAAGCTGTTCGCTAAAAATCCCAGGACTAACCTGGGAATTCTAGCATTAAAAGCCTTTAATTTTTGCCAGCAGTTGCCATTTCTTCCGATTGTTGAGAACGGGCTGAACCTTGCGTTCCCAATTGAATCAACTCAATTTTATAGCCTGTGGGGTCTTCAATAAAAGCAATCACCGTTGAACCATGTTTCATCGGCCCGGGTTCGCGAGAGACTTTCCCTCCGGCTGCTTTAATTTCAGCACAGGTTTTGTAAATGTCATCTACTCCTAAAGCAATATGACCGTAACCGTCTCCTAAATCATAACTTTCTACTCCCCAGTTGTAGGTCAATTCGATAACAGTATGGTCGGCTTCATCACCATAACCCACAAAAGCCAGAGTAAACTTTCCCCCAGGATAATCTTTACGACGTAACAGTTTCATACCGAGTACATCGCAGTAAAATTGAATAGATTTGTCCAAATCGCCGACGCGCAGCATCGTGTGTAACATTCGCATTGCTAAAACTCCTTTAGTTCGATCGGGTTTTCGGGTTGCTGTCCTTAATTTTACGAGGCGATCGCGTTAGCGTTTCAAAGCTTTTGTTTAAAAGTTTTTGCCAGGTTAGATACCATTGCCCTAAAGTTGCGTCTTTGAGGTGACGTTGGCGTTTTTGGGTTTGGAGTAAATTTTGTAAAGTGGCAGGGGATTCTTGAGTCTGTTCTGTCCACACTCGCATTAATTCCTCTGGTTCGAGGAGAGTTGTTCCCAGTCCCAGGGCTTTTTGGAGTTGACGTTGTTCTTCTTTCCCTAGATTTTCGAGGGCAAACTCGCTACAGTCAGCTTTGTGTAAGACTCCAGCCAGGGCTTCGATGTAAGCTTGAGAGTTGTTAACTTCAGGATTGGTGAGGGTTTGAAGAGGCCCAAAGCGACGATTGCTGGCAATGAGAAACAGCAGAAAAATGACTGTTCCTTGGATGAATAGCGGCAAAATCGGTGTGGTCAGCCAATATTGCCAGAAATTATCTTCTGAGGTTTGATTTTCTTCCTCTTGAACAGTTTGGGGTTGGTGGATATACTCGTCAAACCAAATCTGCCTCGACGCATTTTGAACCAGTTGGGTATCTTCGGTGGGAAGTTGAGTTGCGAGTTGGATTAAGTAGTCAAAGTTACCGGGACTGTCTTGATAAGCGTTGGCTGCTAAATCGGGAGTAGTTGCGTAGATGATGCGACCTTCACCTAGAGGTTCTAACCATACCACAGCCTCGGCGCGATCGCCCAGGAGCGGCATTTTAACCCCCGTAGCACGGCGGGTAGTCTGAATTTTGACTTTGCCTACTGCACTGGCTAAATAGTCCGTAAATGGGGCATCTGTGGTGGGCTGATAGCGTCCGAGGGCAATGAGGGTATTGCCTTGAGATATCCAGTTTTGGGTAGCAGTATCGAGAGGGAGGCGTTCCAGTTGGGGATAAACTCGGATCAGAGTTTGAGGATTAGCCGCAGTCCAATCGCTCAGGGGTTTTTGCCAGCGTTCGATCGCAATTCCTTGGGTTTGGGCATAACTATACCACGCACTATATCCTTGGGGCGATCGCGAATAGGTAGACCCCTGCACATCTGATTTTTGGGGGGCTTGCCATAAGGTGAGTATAAATATAATCCCAAGGGCGATCGCGATCCAGATTCCCCAACGACGTGACACAATTTTCATTGTTATTGGTTATTAGTTATTAGTTGTTGGTTGTTAGCCAAAATATTCTACTTCATTACCCATAGAATAGATATGACCCGCTATTTAATCAATCGTATTTTAATTGCTATTCCCACCTTAATTGCCATTAGTCTCGCGATCTTTTTAATCTTAGCTTTAGCGCCAGGCGATCCTATGGGAGAATTTGCCTCTAATCCGGCAATGACAGCAGAAGTTCGCGAAAATATTAGGCGATCCCTCGGACTCGATCGACCCATTTATATCCGTTATTTAAAATGGGTTTGGGCATTTTTGCAAGGAGATTTGGGTTACTCTTTTACCAGTCGCAGTCCTGTGATCGAACTGATTATCCAACGACTACCGACTACTTTATGGATTGTGGGATCGGCTTACTTAATCAGTGTAATTTTTGCCGTTCCTTTAGGGATTCTCGCCGCCGTAAAACGCTATTCTTGGCTCGATCGTATTGCCACGGCGATCGCGTTTTTTGGCTTCTCTTTACCGACATTTTTTACCGGATTGTTGTTTATTTTGCTATTTAGTGTTTACTTAAAGTGGTTTCCGTTTATTTACAATAGTACGCTGCAAGTGACTAATTGGCAGAGTTTTATGGCTCAAATTCAGCAGTCAATTATGCCAATCTCCGTGTTAGCCTTGTATCAAGCTGCGGTACTGATGCGCTATGTGCGATCGTCGGTACTCGAACAACTGCACCAAGAATATGCTAGAGTTGCTCATGCCAAAGGTTTACCGCCTTGGATGGTATTAAACCACCATATTCTCCGCAATGCTTTAATTCCAGTTGTCACTTTAGTCGCTTTAGAAATTCCTAATATTTTTACTGGGGCTTTAGTTACCGAACAAGTATTTCGCGTTCCCGGCATTGGGGCATTATTAATTGAGTCGATTAATCGTAGCGATACTCCTGTCGTGATGGCGATCGCGTTTATTTATGCGATTTTAATTATTGTGTTTAATCTGGTTGCCGATTTACTTTACGGCACATTAGACCCTAGAGTTCGATATTAATTATCAGTAATGAGTTATCAATAGCAAACTGGACAACAATGTTGATTTGCGATCGAGAAATTACTTTGTTATTTTAGCTTCTCAACTGACGTAACCAGGGGTAATAGTACAATAAAACAACTGCCTTCTCCGGGTTGCGATCGCACTGTCACCGCACCTTTCATCCCCTCAACTAAAGTTTTAACAATGGATAAGCCCAAACCCGTCCCCCCGGTAGAACGCGATCGCGCTTCATCCACTCGATAAAAACGCTCGAAAATGCGAGATTGCTGGGCTAAAGGAATACCCAAACCGCGATCGCATACCGTAATTTTAGCTTGTTCTCCGGCACGTTCGAGGCGCACAACCACCTCTTTTTTTGAATATTTGACTGCATTATCAATCAAGTTAATTAAGACTTGTTTGAGGCGATTCAAGTCCGCGATCGCGCTAACTATTTCACTGCTGTAAAATTCTAGATCGCGATCGCAAGTTTGTCGTGCCATTTCCACAATTTCCGCGATCGCGTCATTCAAAATCAAAGGTTCGAGGTGAAAAGCCAGATGACCATTATCCACCCGCGCTAAATCCAACAAATCGGCTAATAATTGAATCGTCCGTTCGGCTTCAGTTGCAGCAATTCCTAATGCTTCAGTTTGAGCTTCAGTGAGGTTTTTCCCGCGCTTGAGGGTGCTTTGCAAATATCCCGAAACCAGGGTTAAAGGAGTGCGTAATTCATGGGAAACATTACTGACAAATTGCCGTTGTTGTTCCCAAGTATTGTAGAGTTGTAGTAAAGTGCGATCGAGAGTTTGTGCGAGTTGTTTGACCTCAGTAGGGGCATTTTCAAACTGTAATTGTTCTCGTTCAAACTGTTCGGGAGAAATGCGTTGAGCTACATTACACATTTGTTCGAGAGGATATAACGAGTGTCGCACATAGAACGCGATTGCAACAGTTATTAAACCAATTGCTGCGATACTTGCCCCCCCCAAACTCCAGAGTAACTGCCGAAACATAATCTGTTCTGCGGTAATATCTTGAACTAAAACTAATTCTCCTAGGGTTTGATTTTGCACAATTAATGGGGCTTGACACATCACCCAATAACGACTGTTTACCACTCTTACTTCAGGAAGTAAGGGGATATTGGTTAAACTCATTAATTCGCGATCGCGCATTCCCATTTCTAACCCTTCAGATTGGGCAATAATTTGATTATTTTTCCCTTCTACCCAAATTAAAGTATTGCCTGTAGTCCGATGATCGATTGCTTTTTGAATCGCTTGAGATGCCGTCGTCATTTGCTGATAAATTTCGATATCTTGAGGCAAACGTCTGGCTAAATATTCTACATAAGATTTATTAGCCGCAACTAAAATAGACTGAGTACGGCTACTCATCCAAATCGCTACACTACCAATTCCTAACGCTGCAACTGCGGTAATTCCCAGAGTCAAGCGTACCCGCAACGAATGGAAATCGAGTAATTTCCCCTTTGGAAAAAACTGCATCATTGATTATGGTTTTGAGAGGACGCGATCGCTACTTTAACCAATGAATCTGAGAATTTGCTGATTGATTATTGGTTATAGCAGTCAGCAAAACGGTGAGGTGCGAAATCTTGGGTACTTTAGGAATAGCGTATTATATTGCTCAAGATTGGGACAACGCGATCGCCCTCCTTTTAGAGCAGATGTGAGAAGACATTGACTTGACCCAAAACACCAGATTAGCTCAAAATCCCGGCTTCAAACCAGAGGCCGGGGTTCTTGCTCACACCCTAAGCTAGAATCAAATGAGAAAACCTTTGCTTTCTCTTTCTTTTGTTAAAAACCTACCTCTGTAAAAGGAGTGGGGAGAGGGGGAGGACAATGTGGTTGTGACTAATAACTAATAACTAATAACTAATAACTAATAACTAATCAAGGAACTTTTTGCTGTAAGCCATATTTAAGGAATAAACGCCATAATCGTAAAGGATAATAAAAGATAAATAAACCTTTGGGTAAAGCAGCAAAAGCTAAATCTCTTTCGTTGATTGCAAAAATAATTTTAAAAGTATAGTTTATCCTTCTTTGCCAATTTGATTGGAGTTGTAACCCAAAATAAGCCAGTTGAACGCGGTTTAAGTAGCTGTGGTTTTCTCCAGCGATGCGATCGCGTATTTGTTGAGCCAGCGAAGCGATCGCGGGGTCTTGTTTGAGACGATCCCAAGCTGAAGCAGGCAATGAGACTTGATAGTAATAATGAGCTAAAACTAATCCTAAAACTACCATGCGGCTACAGTGATATTGCTTGGCTTGTTGCCAAAGTTGCGACCAATCTAAGGTAGGATAAGCTTGTAAAAATTCGGCAATATCACAGATGCGTTGTAGGGAAGACCAACCATCTTTTGTGCCATTAATACATAAAACTAATAACAAATTGTTGGGTTTGAGAATAGGTAATTTTGTTCCGGCTAATACTAAAGTATCAGTTTGAGAAAAAACATTATCGGGTTGTAAGAAAAAGTTAAAATAAGGAGGAGCAAACTGCCAATGTAAATCGATACTAATATCTAGCTTTTTATGGACAAATTCGCATTCGTAATTCGTTCTCAAACGACGGCTTTCTTGTTGAAAATCTAACTGATAACGGGAGTGATAGCCTTGAGCAATTAGTAAGCTTTTAACTTTATAAAAATCTTGAGGTGCAATCAGCAAATCTAGATCGTAAAACTTACGCAGGGTGACATTTTTGTAAACTGTTGTTGCTAAAATTGGACCTTTAAAAGGTACGATCGCAATGCCATTATCTTGACAGAGTTTGGTGATTTTGATTAATTGGGATATTAAAAATAAATTGCGTTGAACATTGTATTTAAAAGATTCTTTGAGTTTGCGAAAAATTTGTGAAGGAACTTGGGGAGAATTCAAGGCATTTAGCTGCCAATATAATAAGGGACTCATGCCATGCCATTGTGCTAAACTCAAAACATCTTGCCAGTCCAAATTCTGCTGAAGAAGTTGGGACAGCCGCCGAGTTTGTTCGGGGTAAACTTTAGTACGAGAACAGCATAACAGGAGATCGAGTTCGGGACGCATTTAAACTAATAAAAAAGCTGAACAAATTAAAACCAAGCCAGTCAATCGGTACGATAAGATTGAGCTTGAGTTTCAAACAAACGAGCATAAATTCCCTGGTGCTGGATCAGTTGGCTGTGCGTACCACTTTCGGCGATTGTGCCATTGTCTAAGACAAAAATACGGTCAGCTAACTTCACGGTAGACAAACGATGACCAATAAGAATCGTAGTGCAAGAACGGCGTAGTTGACGAAAATGCTGGATAATATTGGCTTCGGCTTGGGGGTCAAGGGCACTGGTTGGCTCGTCTAAGATGAGGATGGACGCAGAACGCAAAAAACATCTCGCGATCGCGATTTTTTGCCATTCTCCGATGCTCAATTCTTCTCCTTGAGGGAATTGGGTGCTGAGTAATGTGTCATACTGAGCGGGAAGGGGCGCGATCGCCTCAGTTAGCCCTACGGACTCTGCGGCTGCTACGATGCGCGGTTGCGAGATAACCTCAGTCTGACTCAAGGCAATATTTTCCTTGACGCTGAGGTCATAGCGAGCATAATCTTGAAAAACAGCGCTAATCTGTTGACGCAAATCGGCGATCGCGAATTGACGCAAATCCACCCCATCCCAAGTAATGCGTCCGGTAGTCGGGTCATACAAACGACAGAGTAGCTTCACTAGGGTCGTTTTTCCCGCTCCATTTTCCCCCACAAAGGCTACAGTTTCTCCTGCTTGAATTGTCAAATTGACCTCTTGCAAGGCCCAACGCTGAGAGTGACGATAGCGAAAACTCACCCCTTCAAAACACAAGCCTTGCTGTAGTTTGGGAGACATAGCGATGGGTACAACCGGGTCAACGACGGTGGACTTGAGTTGCAGAAAGGCGGTAAAATTAAGTAAAAACAAGCTATGTTCGTATAAACTGGCGATTCCCCTGGCAGTATCTCGTAAAATTCCTTGACCGCGCTGAAAGGCTTGAAAATACAACACTAATCCCCCCAGAGTAATTGTTCCCCATAACGTCTGATAAGCGATCGCCCCCAACGCCGTAAAAATCACCCCCGTGGCTAAAATCTGAGTCAACACTTCCACCCCAGTACGTCGCTGCGCTAACCGTTGCTTTTGCTGACGTAAATCCCGCCGTATCCCTTGAAAACGGCGTTGAAAATAAGCCCCCAAATCAAACAAACGCACCTCTTTGGCATGGGTATCCCCAGTCAAAACCTGGCTGAAATACTCCCCTCGTCGCTCCTGAGCCGTCCAAACTTGCCATTGACGATAAAATTGCCCAGCGTAGCGTAAACGCGCCCCCAACAAGGGAAGAACGGCGACGAGGAGAACCAGAGTAACCCACCACTGTAGCGAAAAAAGTAGTAGGGCGATCGCCCCTAAAGAAATCGAGCCTTGCAAAACCTGCAACAATCGACTTAACAACAGCGCAGGTCGATAAGGTGCTTCTAACTGGGCTTGATAGAACTTATCGTAATATTCCGAATTTTCATAATATTCCAAGTCAATTTCCAGAGATTTGGCGTGGAGTTCCTGGCGTACCGCATCAGTCACCGCTTCTTGCAAAATCTCTTGATTTAAGGCAACTAAACTCTGACAAATCTCGCTACTCGCTGCCACTATCCCAGCCCAAACGACCAAGCTCAAAATCCGAGGCCAAACTGTTTGAGGGTGAGTTGCGGTTGCACCCAAAGCGATCGCGTCGATTAGTAACTTGGTTAAATACAGTAACGCTAACGGTAACGCACTTTGGGCGATCGCGCCTATCGTCCCCAACACCATTCCCCAGGGACTACTACGCCAGCATAACGAAAGAGCAGCTTTCAACGCGGTTAAACGGCGAGTTTTCATACCGAACGAGCAGCAATCCTAACCCAAGATACAACTTTGACGAGGCAGCAAACTTAAGGTTAACTGGTTTTGCTCCCACTGTACCTGAGCGTCTCCGTACAAAATCCGATGGGGCTGCATTTTTAACGCCGTTTCGACGGTAATGGTGTTCTTTTCTGTCCCAGTATTAACCGCCACAATCAGCACCTTTTCTGCCAAAGTTCGGGCAAAAACGTAAATATGGCCTTGAGTTCCCAATACTTGGTAATCCCCCGTTCTTAACGCTGGGTGTTCGTGGCGCAAAGCAATCAACTTTTTGTGATATTCTAAGACCTCTAAATTCCATTCCTTGTCAAAGGGAAATCCCCGACGAGAATCTGGGTCTTGGCGTCCGGGTAAGCCCACCTCATCGCCATAGTAAATGCTGGGTGCGCCGGGAAACGTCATTAATAACACCGTTGCTAATTCTACTGTGCCGCGATCGCCATCGGCAATGGAGAGCAACCGGGCAGTGTCGTGACTATCAAGTAGATTTAACTGGGTGAGTTGAATTTCCCAAGGATACAGCTTTAGTAACTCTTCAATTTTCCGGGCGTATTCCGGTGCATCCAACGCGGGATAGGGATAATAATCTTGATTTTCCACTAATTCCATCACCACGCGATCGCCCGCCGTAAAAGCAATCGTCGGGGCTGTAAACAAATAATTCATCACCCCATCAAACTGCTTGCCATCTAACCATTGTCGCGAATCTCGCCACACTTCCCCTACAATATACGCCTCTGGGTTAATTGCTTTAACGCGATCGCGAAACTCCTCCCAAAAACCCGGAACTTCAATCTCAAACGGCACATCCAAACGCCAGCCATCAATTCCTAAATTCAGCCAATATTCCGCGACTTTCATAATATATTCGCGCACTTGAGGATTTTCGTGGTTAAACTCTGGCAGTGCGCGATTACCCACCCAGCCCACATAGTTCGCCGGAAAATCGCCGTTATAAGCCGAAACGGGCCATTTTTCGATTTTAAACCAATCCACCCAAGGAGAATTGGGCCCGTTTTCTAAAATGTCATGAAAAAAGAAAAAACCGCGTCCGGTGTGATTAAAAACTCCATCTAAAACCACCTTGATCTCGCGGCGATGGGCTTCTTCGAGTAACACTACGAAAGCCTCATTGCCACCCAAAATCGGATCGATTTGATAATAATCGTGGGTGTGGTAGCGATGATTGCTGGCGGATTGGAAAATCGGCGTAAAATAAATCGCATTAACGCCCAAATCTTGTAAGTAATCCAGTTTTTCCGTCACACCCCAAAGATTGCCACCTTTATAGCCCTGCAATGTGGGTGGATCGCTCCAAACTTCTAAGGGAATGGTATAAGGAAGTCGCGTCTGTAGCCCTTGCGCGAAGCGATCTGGAAAAATTTGGTAGAATACCGCGTTTTTAACCCAATCAGGAGTTTTGATTGCCATGATAATTTTGTAAGCTTCACTTGTTAGGGTATCAAGCTTTACAGCGATTAAGGGGCAGTAGGTCTTGGGCAGTAGTCGGGGGGAGTGGGGAGAGGGGGGAGAG
>JAWQFT010000101.1:0-18792 GCA_035968055.1 Jaaginema sp. PMC 1080.18
ATGGTTTCGTCGGCGAGGGAACGACAAAAAGCCCAGCGACAAAGGATGTTCCATTGGTCGATGCGGGTGTTGCGTTTGAGTTTGGTGAGTTGGTCTTTGGCGGTTTGGGAGAGTTTGAAGCTACGAATTGGGGATTCCATGAGGGTTTAGTATGGGTAGAAGATGAGTATTGTAGGGGTAATGGTTATGACTACTTTACAGATTCAGGGCGATCGCGTACCACTAAGGATTCATTTTCCCGCGATCGCGTCTCTGACGGCTGGCCAATTTTACGAGTTTGCTTTGGCTAATCGCGATCTTCGCATTGAACGCACGTCTACGGGAGAGGTGATTGTGATGCCTCCGGCTTTTTCGGATACGGGAAATCGTAATTTAAAAATTGTTCAACAGTTGGCGAATTGGGCAGACCGAGATGGGACGGGGGAGGTTTTTGATTCGAGTGCGGGTTTTACTTTACCCAATGGGGCGGTGCGATCTCCGGATGCGTCTTGGATTAAGCGCGATCGCTGGCAGGCTTTGAGTGAGGAGGAGAAAGCGTCTTTTGCACCGATTTGCCCGGATTTTGTGGTGGAGTTACATTCGAGGAGCGATCGCTTGTCGCAACTTCAAGCTAAGTGCTGCGAATATATTGAGAATGGGGTGGCTTTGGCTTGGCTGATTGACCGTCAAAACCGCACGGTTACAGTTTATCGTCCCCAGGGCGATTCAGTTGTGCTGGAAAGTCCTGAAGCTGTTTGTGGCGACCCGGAGTTACCCGGATTTGTTTTGCAGATGGCACGGATTTGGTGATTCGGGGTTTTTCTGATGTCACGTTGTCTCATATAAATATTTTGTTAGCTCGATTGGGCAGCTAAAGGACGATTCCAGAAGTAGCCCTTTTGGACGGTGGTTTGGCGAGAGTCGGGATCGTAGGCGAGGAGGTAAGAGTGCGCGATCGCGTCGAGGTCTTTGAGTTGCTGGTACTCGGTTTCGCCAATCTCAGTATCCGTAGAAAGTAGGATGACTTGCATGGACGCGGCGGGAAAGTAACGCTCGACAAGGTTATTTCTGTGAGAGGAATCGAGGCGACCGAGGGGGGTATCTATGGCGACGGGGAGGTGACGACCGGAAATACGAGCGATTCCCCACAAAAACGCGATCGCGAGGAGTTGTTTTTCTCCGGCTGAGAGGCGGTGTTTGGGGAGGGGTTGACCTTGGGGGTCGTACAAAGAGAGGCTAAAGCTTTCTGCGTCAATAGCGACGCGATGTACTAAGTCGGATTTGTGGAGTAAGTAGCGGAAGCATTCGGTTACTTCGATTTCAAGTTTGTTGAGCTTTTTGAGGGTGAGTTTTTCGCGAAAAAGTTTGAGGGTTTCTTGAACTTTGGTGGCAGATTGAATAATATGTTCGTTACTTTTACGGTCGATATTTTGTTCGCTAAATTGTTTGAGTTCTCTTTTAGTTTCTTCGATAATTTGAGCGAGTTGCTCAATTTGTTGTTGGCGGTTTTCTAGGGTAATTTTTGCTTCATTACAGTAATTTTGGGTATTTTTTACGGCGTTTTTCAGCTTTTCGTATTCTTCGGGGGGAGCAGCATTTTGTAGTTGTCGCTCAGTAGCACCCATTGCTTCTTCTAGGGTGCTAAGTTTTTGTTGGAGGTCTTGCAGTTGGTTAAGTTGGTTAGGAAGGTCGCGAGATTGCAAGTATGTTAGAGTTTCTATAACTTCTGGATCGGCGTATAACCAGGGTTTAGCGTTGGGATCGAGGTTGGCCGCGATCGCTTGATTTTCGGCTTCTAAAAAGGCTTTAATTTTATTGATTTTGCTGTTAGCGATTGAGATATTTGTAAGATATTCTAGAAGACGGCGATCGCGTTTTTCAATAACTTCTCTAGACGCGAGATCGTTGGCTCTATTTTGCTCATTTTGAGCTTGATTTTGGGCTTGTACCAGGAGAGGGGTAATTAAGGCAAGGGGTGAAATTCCAGCAGCAATCTCGCGCATTTGTTCGCGACAGTTATCAATTTCGGCATTAATTTCTTTGACTTTGGTTTCGAGTTGCGATCGCTCTGCGGCAATTTTTCCACCTTCCGTCATAAAACGATCTTCAGCTTTGTGAAAATCTTTTTGCGCTTGTTTGAGTTGATTTTGTAACGGTTTTATGCTGGCTTTTGTGTCTTCGTATTCTGCTTTTTGCCTTTCTAATTTTTGTTCGATTTCTTCTAGTGTCGCTAAGTCCTCTGTACTTGCTAAAGCTTTGCGTTTGCGACTGACTAAAATATCTAGATCGACAGCCAAACGTTCGGCTAACTCTAATCCTAGTAAAGATTGAATAGCTGTGACAACTTGCGAAGGAGGAGAGTCTAATTCAGCTAATTCTTTAACCTGTTCTCCATCAAACAGAAAGAGATTAGAAATACCTAAAGGTAAAATATCTTCAATATATTCATCCCAAGTTTTGGTCAGCGCACTGTCAAACCAAGTATCAATAGAAACTTCTAATTTGTCTTTATTATTCTTATCGTTTTTGAGCCAACTGCGACGAATACGATAAACAACATTTGTATTTTCATAAATATGTTCAAACGCCAATTCAACTACCGTTTCTTCAACCCCTTTAACTTGACGATTCACGCATTGATTGAGAAAATCACTGTAACTCAAATTTCCTCGCGTCGAACATTGCGCTCGTTGTCCGTAAAACGCCAAGCGAATCGCGTCCATCATAGTCGTTTTGCCACCCCCATTCATCCCTCCTAAAAGGATAATCGGGCGCATTTCTCCTTCAATTTCAGGAGACAAATTAATGACTTGACGACCCAAGTAAGGCCCAAAGTTTTGCAGAACTAGCTCGCGAAAAATCATGAATATTGAAAAATCGGTTTGAGACTTTTAATATATCATTTTCCGAAAAAATATAGTAGTTATTACATCCCAATTTTGGGGACTTATAAAATTATGATAGCTTACTTAGTTTTGACTGTGAGTTTTCTAGAATAACTGGAGAAGTTGCCAATAAGTTTGCCCCTTTCAACATAGTTTCTATATCTATCTTTGACCAAGCACGAGATTGAGTACAACTGTGAGCAATTAACAATCCCCAGAGACTTCCTTGACTTAAAACTGGGACAACCAAATTCGCACGAACTTGTAAATCGCGCAAAAAATCCCGATGACATTCTGCAATAAGTTCAGTTTCAATATCAGGAATAGCACGAACGCGACCTTCTAAATATAACTGAGCATATTCATCATTAAAACACTCATCCGGGCCACTACTGCCAAAAATAGAAAAGTCTGTATGACTTAAAGATTCAAAAGTAACTTGACCTTCCCATTTTTGATAAAAATAGTATAGTAAAATGCGGTCAACTTGCAGCGATTTTTGCAGTTGCTGGACAGTACTTTGAATCAAACTGTCTTTCTCTAATTTACTCGCTAGTTGTTCGGTGAGCCGTTGTAAGCCAGGATCGGGCATAATAAACTAAATTTGAAAATAACAAAGAACCGTGTTGAGTCAGTATAAATATTGTCAACTAACAAAACATAGCCCCATTACAATATAAAATGTGGGACTATCTTACACATCTTCCAACTTAGGTATTTTGAGACGGAAACTTCAAATTTCCCCAACTAGATGCGGTTTCTGTTGTTTCGGTTGGCTTGGTATCGGGAGATGTCGGTTTTTCTCCAAGAGTTAACTGTTTAATAGCTGCAACATTCCCTTGTGCTGCGGCTTCTGTAAGTTCGCGCTTGAGGTGGGCATTCGCAATCGCTTCTTCTTTCGACCGAGAACTAATTTCAAAACACTTCTCTAAATCATTAAAGATACCGCTTCGTCGCGACTTTGTAAAGTATTGCCGTTCTGTATCCAGCAACCTAGACATCAATTCTAAGTGCATTTCATCAGCACAAATATCTTCGAGGGTACTCCACTCATCCACCCCTAATAAGCTATCATTAGCTCCAGGCCGCGGGTCATCAAATTCTTCTCCCGTTACTTCTTGATATATTTGGGGAACGCGATCGTCAAATTCATGAAATTCCTCTAGCCAAATTCTGCGAATTTCACTAATTTCTTCGTGAGTAAGTAGTGTAATATCTTCCATTCCTGGAGGAGCATTAAGACGAACTTTTTGTTCTGTTATAAGTAACTTTCTTAGCCAATCTTCACGAGCTTTTTTCGTAAATGGTCCTGGAATTGGTTCAATAGAAATTTCTCCATCTAGATTACGTTCATAGAGTTGAACTGTTCCCTGTCTTCTTCTAAAATCGCGGTTTTTGCGGTTTTTATCAACATCAAGGTCTGCTCTTAAATCAAGTAAAGGTTGCAACCATTCTTTTTCTTCATCATTACGAATCATTGCAGCTAAGGATTTATCTTGACTAACTAAAGTACATACCCAACAACCAAAACGAGAGTTTCCACAACTGGGGGTCGTTGTATCTACAACAAGAGGACATTCATTATCTGGACTCGCACCTCTGTACATTGAAAATAAGTCTTTGTTACTACATCCCCAAGGATTTTCCCATTGATTCAAATATAACCAAACTTCATCATTTCGCCAATCTTCGATCGGACTATAAACTAAAGAATTAGGTAAGCGCATATTGGGACTTAAGCGATCGCGTACTCTATGTTTTTCCCACTCTTTCATCCGCGCAGCACGACTAGAACTTTCTGCTTTACGAATTCCTAAAATCAAGATAGTTTGTCCATATTGACGAGTTATATTGCGAATAAAATTATTAGAGGGTTGGATTTTAAGACGGTTGGTACACCAGCGAAATTTTCCTCTTGGGGGTGGATAACCTTTTCCTACCAATCCAACCCAAAATGTATCTTCAACTTCGGGTTGAAGTAAATGGGATTTGAAAGGTAAATTTTGTTCTTGAGCTGCTTTATCAATTAGTTTTAAAGAACTACGAACCCAAGCAGCAACAATCGGATTTTCGACTAATGTATCTGTAGTAATAACATCAATTCTTTTAGTACGCTTTTCTGGAGGTAGAGCCGCGATCGCGTTCCAAATAAGCTGTAATATGCAAGTGCTATCTTTACCACCACTGTATCCCAGAATCCAGGGTAATTGATCGAGACAGTATAAATCTTGAATTTCTTGCGTAAGAATTTCTATTTCTTCAAATAGGTCTTCTATGGGTCTTGGTGGAAATAAGGATGTTTGTGGATTAGTCATGTTGACCATCTGCGTATTTTCCGAATACTGATATTATTCTAATATGAAGCTATAATAAATACAATTAATTGAAATTAAAATTCTGCTTGAGTTTACATGACAGACTCTAATTTTACCTCTCCTGAGTTGATCCAGCGCCTTAATGAAGTTATCGAACCTCTGTTTGCACAAAACTACCGTAGTAAATGTTATCTAGGATCGGTTTTTCTGCAAGGAATGCGGAAAATGGTGCAAATTAATATACCTGCTCACGATCTCCCAATTTTACTTCAAGCAAAACCTTCTACAGATAATAATCCAGATAGTGGGAAAAATCGTCCAGAGGTCAAAGGACACACTGAAGAAGTCAAGCAATACATATTACAACGTACCCGCAAAAATAAGCCTTGGATTTTAGGAACTCTTACCGCTAATATCGATCCCGAAAAAATCACGCTCATTGAACTTAGTCGCGGTTTATGCTTTATTACTATTCCTCCTGGAGTCAAACTAGATATTACAGATGGACAGCACCGTAAACGAGCGATTCACGAACTTATTGAAAGTTCTGATGGTGAACTAATTGGTAATAATCAGTTTCCTATTACTTTAGTTTTAGAAAAAGATTTTCAGCAGTGTCAGACTGATTTTAGAGATATGGCTAAAACTCGTTCTCTGGATCGCTCACTACTTTTATCTTTTGGAGAGTTTGAAGGACAGGTAGGAATTACTAAACAGCTTCAGGAAGTTGTGCAAATGTTCCAGTATAAAACAGAAAAAGTTAAAAACTCACCTTCAACAAAGAAAAAGCTTATTTATACTACAAACTATATTGCTAGATTTGTTAGTTGTGCTTTTACCAACGATCCCAGTAACGATTTAGGAGATTACGACGTAGAGCAATCTTCGCAAGCTTTAGCAGAAAGCCTCGATTTATTTTTCTCTAGTTGTACTCAAACTCAAAAAATAGCTAATAGTCATGTTGATAGTTTGACAGTAGAAAATATCTCAGAATTTAAAGAAAACTGTGTCTTAGGACGTAGTGTTGGCTTAGAAGTTTTAGGACGATTACTCTATCTAACTTACGACCGATATAATCAGCAGTTTACAACCGAAAAAGTTATAAAACTGGCTCAACTTGATTGGTCACGCAGTAGTTTTTTATGGGAAGGGAATATTATCTTATATCAAGAAAATCATAATAATCCTGCTAAATCTTACAAAGTCTCAAATAGCTCTAGTGCAGTTCGAGTGGCTGTTGAGAAAGCAGCAACTGCTTCAGGACTAAATCAAACTCAAACTTCTTCAAGTCTTGACTCAAATTCTGGCTTCTAGTGGGTTGTAATTCAGAAAAGCAACGCGATCGCGGTTTTAAAAAATTACATTACAAAAATAAAGTCAAGTAAAATTTGCAAAACTTAATATAAAACACGATCGCGCTTTCCCAAAAACCGCGACTGAGATTAAAATTCTCCTCAATGTGTTCGCGAACGAGAATACCAAATTACAAAACCTACTGTCGCGCATTCATCGCATACTCGCGAAAACGCTCCATATCTGCCTGAATTGTAGACTCAACCACACGGCCTAAAAACAAGTCATCCATAAGCTTGCCGAGAACTCCTGGAATGGCATAAGCTATCGTCAACTTCACAATACTACTGCCCTTGCGGTCATAAAAGCGCACTGCACCGCGATTGGGCAAACCATCGACAGATTCCCACTGAATAATTTGATAGG
Source organism: Jaaginema sp. PMC 1080.18 (assembly GCA_035968055.1). Lineage (GTDB taxonomy): Bacteria > Cyanobacteriota > Cyanobacteriia > Cyanobacteriales > Spirulinaceae > Jaaginema. Next base: position 6,899 of record JAWQFT010000101.1, read on the forward strand.
GAACGAGTTTCAGAATCCGCGACAGCCAGCTAAACTCAAACCCCCCAGAAGCCAGTTTCCAGCGCGATAAATCCGGGTCATCTTCGAGGACGTGAACCGAATCTATCCACTTCATCCAACGGGGCATTTGTTCTAAATCCGACCACAATCCCCACACGAAATCTATGGGTGCGTCTACTTCAACTTGTACGCTGTGTTCGAGCCAATCGGTCATAATTTTATTATTAGTTTGTATAAGAGCTTTAGAGATTGTTATTCGTTATTGGTTATGAGTTATTTGTACCGTTCCTCTAATTTTCCCGTGAAACGTTAACTTCACTTATCGAGGCTGAAACCTTAGTATAGTCTAGCTTTAACTCTTTTTGATAGTAATCCCTAAAAACCCAAGTTCTCGAAGACTACGGACGCGATATAGTGTTCTATCCAAAAGCGTTCTTCATAAAGAAAGTTCCAAAGATTATCGGAAATATGTTTAAATAACATTGATATGCCCATCTTTAATTCCTCACTTTCTATTTGAGCCTGAGTTTAGCTAAATCTCATCCATCTTTTTCAAGAATTTTCTCGAATAACTTGGTTAATCTGGGTTTTCAAATCGGGTAAGTTAATTTCAACAATACGCCAGACTTCTTTTAAATCAACTTTAAGATAGTCATGGATAAGAACATCCCTCAATCCTGCCATTTGTCGCCAGGGAATATCAGGATACTGTTCGCGGAGTTCAGGAGATAATCGTTTAGTTGCTTCCCCGATAATTTCTAGGTTACGGATAACGGCATCCTGCATCATGCGACCTTGAAAGAAGGCAATTTTTCCTTCCGTTGTATAGGTTTCAATGTTTTCTATACATTCATAAATATTGCTTAAATACAGAAGTTCGTTTCTCATAAAGGGACGGCTTCAGTCAGCACTTTATCGCGGATAAGTTCGTGCAGATTTTCGGGTTTGGCGATGTCGATTTTGAGACCCAGGAGGTCTTCTAGTTCTTGCATGAGAGCAATACGGTCGAGTAGGCTGATATCAGAATTGATATCCATCAGTAAGTCTAAGTCGCTTTCTGGGGTTTCTTCACCTCTGGCATAAGAGCCAAAGATACGAATGTTAGACGCACCATATTTGGCAGCAGTTTTGATAATTTCTGGCTGTTTGTTTTGGATTTTGGGGTTAACTATTTTGTGAGACATTTGAGAGTTTCTTTTAATATTGTCACGATATTAAAGTTGAATACTGCTTTCTGGGGCGAAATCCTCGCTCCCCCCCGACTGCCGAGGAGCCGATTGCCTATTCCCTTTCCTACACCGCCGTCGAAGCAGGACGAGTATCTGTTGCCGATTTAACAGTTTCGAGCAAGACTTGGGCGGCTTTGCGCCCGGAAATGGTTGCACCTTCCATACTATCGATATAGTCCTGTTGGGTGTAACTCCCCGCGAGGAAAAAGTTGGGGATAGGGGTAGCTTGGTTGGGGCGATAGATGTCCATACCGGGGGCTTCGCGGTAAAGGGATTGAGCGAGTTTGACGACGCTGTACCAAGTCATGTTGAGTTCCCGCGAGGAGGGGAATAGTTCGTGGACTTGAGCGAGGACATGATGGGCAATTTCTTCGTTGTTTTTTTTGATAAAGGGGTCGCCTGGGGTCAAAACCAGTTGTAATAGCGAGCCTTCTCCTTCTCTGTAGTAATCTCCGGGGCTGGCGAGGGCTAGGTCGGCAAAGCAAGAGAAATCGGCATCGGCGGTGTAGAGGAGGTTATCTAAACCGGCGGCTTGTTGGAGTTGCTGGCGTTTTTCGGGGTCGTTCATTTCCGTGACCCAACCATCAAAGCGCAGTTGGACAGTCGCGACGGGGACGGCTTCGAGTTTGTAGATGTTGTCGAATTGCAGCCATTTGCGCCAATCGGGGGGCAGGAGTCGCTGGATTCCTGGTACGTCGCAAGCGCAGACGTAGGCATCGGCGGTGATGGTTTCTTCGGTGTCTCCTTGGGCTACGGTGATGCCTGTAACGCGGGTTTGGCCGTCGATTTCGCGGTAGTGGATTTCGCGGACGCGGCGGCGGGTGTGGATTTTTGTGCCTCTGGCTTGGAGGTATTGCAGAATGGGTTGGTGGAGGTAGGTGTCGGGAGAACCTTCGAGCATTCTGAGGACGGAGGCTTCGGTTTTGGCGGCGAAGAATTGGAAAATGGTGAGCATACACCGGGCTGAGATGTTTTCGGTGTCGATGAAGCCGAGGGCATAAGCGATGGGGTTCCACATCCGCTTGAGGCTGCTGTTGTTGCCACCGTGACTGCGAAACCAATCGGCAAAGCTTACGGAGTCGAGGTCGCGAATGGTTTTCATTGCGCCGTCAAAGTCTATGAGGCCGCGGACGATGGGGCTAGTGCCGAGGGCGAGGGAGTTGGCGAGTTTGTCGAGGGTGCTGAGTTGGGAGGTGGTGAAGAAGGCTTTGAGACCGTTGAAGGGTGCGCCTGTGATGAAGCGGAAGTCGAGTTCGCCGATGCGCCCGCCTTGGTTGATGAAGGTGTGAACGTGGTCTTTGAGGCGGAGGTTGGCGATCGCGCCTACTTTTTCCATCAACTCAAAGAGATTATAGTAGCAACCAAAGAAGACGTGCAAGCCCATTTCGAGGTGATTGCCGTCTGGGTCTGTCCAACTGCTAACTTTGCCTCCCACGAAGGGACGGGATTCAAAGATTTCGACTTCGCACCCAGCATCGGCCAGGTCAATGGCGGTGGCCATCCCTGCCAATCCTGCACCAACAATTGCAACACGCATCTTGTAGCTTTTTTCCTTAAAGGTTTCTTTACAGATTGTAATATAAGGCGTTGGTCTATGGGGAGGTTTTTTCGGTTAACTCTTTTCTTCCCTCTATTGGGCAAGTCAGTCTGAGTGCGGAGTCTCAGCACCTAGACAGGGTTGCCTGACGACGCATCCATGACAAAAACCAGTAAACTATCGGGTAAATGTTCCTCTTAGGTGCTAATCACTTAAAAACAAACAAGCAAAAACCCAATGTACAACGAAGTGGCCGCAGCCTTGGAAATGCAAGATTATCAAACCGCGATTCGCTTACTCAAGCCGCTATTGAAAAGCGAACCGGATAATCCTTGGGTGCAGTATTATGCTGCTTGCGTTCACGAAGGGAGAGGGAAAAAAGGTTATGCTCTCAAGTGTTATCGTCAATTGTTGCCCCAAACGACCCATCCTCAATTGATGAAGCAGTTACGTCAGGGGATTGCGCGACTCGAAGCTTTGGAACAAAAACATCGCGCTGCGGCTTTAGAAAGAGCTTTGGCTGCCCCGGATGGTCGAGACAATAGCGTTCTGATTTTAGAGCCGATCGCGTCAGAACTCAAACCCCAAGCTGCCCAAAAATTCGCCAAAATCTTTAAGCTGGATGCTTATACGGCTCGTTTGCAACTGCCTAGTCGCGGTTGGCGATTGTATCGTGTGGGTCAGTTGGGTCAGTTGCGATTGTACAGTCGAGATTTACAAAAAGCCAGTATTCCGCATTTTTGTGCTTCTCTTGAGGCGATCGCCTCTGTGGAAGTTTATAATGTCAATTATTTTCAGTTTGCCCAACCCCAAGTTACGGCTCGCTGTCAAAACCAACAAGGTCAAGTGGGGGCAATTCAGTTTGATTGGTCGGAGGTGAGTTATCGCGTTGAAGGTCGCGTTCCCTGGTTAGAATCGGTGTTTACTTGGGATGCTAAACAGCAGTTTCAGCGCAAAACTCAAACCCAGGATTACGTTTATCTGTGCGATCTCCATCTCCCCGGACGTAAGGCTATTTTACGCTTATGCGATCGCAACTATCAATTTCAACAAGGTATTTCTTTTGCCACTGAACCTTCATTGCCCAGTCGCGAAACCGTCAGCCAAAATTGGCAAAAACTCAATCAATTTCTCGACGGCAATCTGCTTCAGATTCCGGTGGCACGGGATTTTAATTTATTCGCTGAAACGGCTTTCGGTTTTCAAGAAATGCTGGGTCGGATTCCGCCTCATTTTGAGATCAAACGTAGCGAACCCAATTTATGGGATGCTGCCTTTCAACTTTACAGTCATTTGGTGTTTACGAATCGCAATTTTTCTCAGAGATAATGTTTGGAAAACTGGATTCAAATGAACTCGCAATCTTGGTTTAAAGCTTGATTTAATAATTTTTTGTATTCTTTTTCTTTAATCACTGTAGAACCAAAACGAGCTAAATGGGGATTTTGCATTTGGGCATCAAATAATAGGAAACCACGCGATCGCAAATGTTCGACCAAACGCACCATAGCCACCTTTGAACCATCAGAAATGCGATAAAACATTGACTCCCCAATAAATGCTCCTTGGATGGCAATGCCTAAAATTCCTCCGGCTAGTTCATCTCCTTGCCAAGCTTCAAAACTGTAAGCCCATCCCGCTTTGTGCAATTCCCAGTAAATTTCTTTGAGATCGTCTGAAATCCAAGTGGTTTCGCGATCGGCACAACCTTCACAAACTCCCCAAAAATCGCGATTAACCTCAATACTAAAGCGATTTTGATTTAAAGCTCGGCGCAAGGATTTTGGGTAGCGAAAACGGTCATCTAGGGGGATTATAGCCCGTTGCCGACTCGAATACCACCCCAATTCTCCAGAGTCTTCCGCCATCAAAAAATAGCCTTGGGCATATCCTTCAATCAGGGAAGAAATATCTAATTCCATTGCTGCTTGGTCAGACTCAACATCCATCCTTCATAGACCTCTAACAACGGAGTCATACTTAAAAATTAATATACTTTACTTTTTCGGTAAGCTAGTAACAAAGATATAAAAAACATATACAAACTCAATCAATGACGCAGCCTATTCCCCCCATTGTTCTACCCCCAATTCAAGACCCCAATCGCGAAGGTGAATGGTTGAGAAAAACTTTACACGCTTGGCTCGATCGCGAGTTTTTGCCTGAAGCCATTAATGGTAAAATCGCCCAGAGAGCCGCCCAAATCTTCGTCAGACAGCGCCTTGAAGGAGAAAATGATTTGGGCGCTCTGGTTATTGCCATTGTTACAGAAATGCAGGCTTTTGACTTCAGTCGCAGTTTTTACAGCGAGTTTGCGATCGCCAATGCTACAAGTGACCTAATTCTCGATAGCATGGGTATCGATCGGTGTTGCGGTCATTAGCACTGTAGGGGAATATCGCCCATAATACAATGGATTTTGACCGGGCAAATTGTGGCTTAGGGGCTACCAACTGGATTTTACTACACCGGGTAACAAACCCTCGTGAGCCCATTCCCGAAAAACGTTGCGCGATAAACCAAAGTCGCGATAGTAACCTCTAGGTCGTCCTGTAGCCCAACAACGATTGCGAACGCGAGTTCTAGAGCTACTGCGGGGTAGTTGTTGCAATTTGCGATGAATTTCGAGCTTTTCGAGTTGATTTTCCGCTTTTAAGAACTGCTCTTTGAGTTCGGCTCGCTTATCAGCATACTTACTAACGAGTTCGCGGCGCTTTTTTTCGCGCTCGATCATGGACTTTTTAGCCATCGGAATTTTTACTGGATAATATTTTGACACCGTTCTTTATACTAGCACGATACTCTCGACCGTGCAGCAAAGGGGTACGGAGGAATGCAATCAAAGGGAATAGAAGTTTACTGGTCTCAGGGGAGCTATGATAGGAGAATTAACGATGTGTTGCCCAGTTTTGCATGGTAGTTCGCGTCACAAAGCGATTTTTGAGTTTATCGAGGAGCGATCGCGTTCTGCTGTGGCAGACTATCATGTTACTCCTAGTCATCAAACTCGGCCTCAAATTCACCACCGTCAAACAACTCCGCAGGCAATTACAACAATACACTCGTTTTAAAGCCACCGTTTCTCGACCCAGTTCTCGCTTAATTTGGGCAGTAGAAGCCGCAACTCGCCTTCTCCCAGGCAACACAAAATGCCTTGCCAAAGCCTTAGCCGCTCAAACCTTACTCCTACGTCATAACTATCCCGCGAAGGTGCGCTTGGGGGTAGCAAAGGACGCTCTCGGCGATTTTGAAGCCCATGCTTGGGTTGAAAGCGAAGGAAAAGTCGCAATCGGTCAGTTGCAAGATGGAGAACGGTTTAAGCCTCTGGTGGATTGGTAAGCTGGGAATTATTTTCAGCGCGAAATCAGTAGATTATGAACTCTGAAGCCTCTACCTCGACTGTAACGAGTCCCGATGCCTTTTTAATAACGCGCGATCGCCTTTCTTTAGACAAGGTATATCATTTAGCAGAAAATCCCGCCAGTGGGGCGATAGTCTTAATGAGTGGGACAGTACGCGATCGCACCGATGGCCGCACAGTACAATTCCTCGATTACCAAGCTTATGAGCCAATGGCATTGCAAGTATTCAAGCAAATCGCCGCCGATCTTCGCAACCAGTGGCCGAGTTGTCAGCGTATAATCATTCACCATCGCACCGGGCGCTTGTATATTGGCGATATTAGCGTCTTAATCGCCGTTAGCTGTCCCCATCGCGACGACGCTTTCTCTGCCTGTCGCTACGCCATCGATACCCTCAAATACAACGTCCCCATCTGGAAAAAAGAGCATTGGGCTGACGGTTCGAGTCATTGGGTAACAGGAATGTAGCATCATCAGCTAAAGTCTAGCGGGAGTACGAACTCCCAAATTTCTCCCCCTCTTTCCCCACGGCAAAGCTGCCCCATGACCACTATTCCCTATAATGAAAACCAAGGCGTAACAAAAGTCAATACAGCGCCAATCCACTGTAAAACCGAGCCAATTAACCCAGAATTTCACAGAACCATTACCAAAGCTATGGCGCAAATCGAAACTAGAACCGAACCAATGGTCCTCAACATGGGGCCGCATCATCCCTCCATGCACGGGGTTTTACGATTAATCGTCACCCTAGACGGCGAAGATGTCGTTGATTGCGAACCCGTAATTGGCTATTTGCATCGCGGTATGGAAAAAATCGCCGAAAACCGTACCACCGTTATGTATGTTCCCTACGTTAGTCGTTGGGACTACGCTGCCGGAATGTTTAACGAAGCCGTCACCGTCAACGCCCCCGAAAAACTAGCGGATATCGAAGTTCCCAAGCGAGCGCAATACATTCGAGTTATTATGCTCGAACTCAACCGCATTGCCAACCATTTATTGTGGCTTGGCCCCTTCCTCGCAGATGTTGGCGCACAAACACCCTTTTTCTACATTTTCCGCGAACGAGAGTTAATTTACGACCTCTGGGAAGCTGCTACAGGCTATCGCATGGTGAACAACAACTATTTCCGCGTGGGCGGTGTAGCGGTAGACTTACCTTACGGTTGGTTAGACAAATGTATCGACTTCTGCGATTACTTCGACCCCAAAGTTGATGAATATGAAAAACTAATTACCAACAACCCCATTTTCCGCCGTCGCGTCGAAGGGATTGGTACAATTACCCGCGACGAAGCCATCAACTGGGGTTTATCCGGGCCGATGCTGCGGGCTTCTGGAGTGAAGTGGGATTTACGCAAAGTTGACCACTACGAATGTTACGACGATTTTGATTGGGATGTGCATTGGGAAACCAGTGGCGATTCTTTTGCCCGTTATCTAGTGCGGATTCGGGAAATGCGCGAATCGGTTAAAATCCTGCGTCAAGCCTGTAAAGCGATTCCAGGGGGAGCATTTGAAAACTTGGAAGCCAAGCAAATGATGGAAGGCCGCAAATCCCAGTGGAATGACTTTGATTATCAATACATTGCCAAAAAAGTTGCACCCACATTCAAAATCCCTGCGGGAGAACATTATGTCCGGGTTGAAAGTGGTAAAGGCGAATTAGGGATTTACATTCAAGGCAATGATAATGTGTTCCCGTGGCGTTGGAAGATTCGCGCTGCTGACTTTAATAATTTACAAATTTTGCCTCATCTCCTCACGGGGGTAAAAGTAGCAGATTTAGTGGTGATTTTGGGTAGTATTGACATTATTATGGGGTCAGTAGACCGTTAGGTTAGAATTCGAGTGAGTTCTATGGCGTTGCGTGGTTTCGCGCGGCGCTTTTTTTTAGAAGAAATTATGAAAATGGTTGACAAATCCCCTTCTTTGTTATCTAGAAATTGAGATGGCTTGATAAGCAAATATACTGAGTAATTGGCGAGCAAATCATTAATGAGCCTAAAGTTCCACGAAATTTCTGCCATATTGCGCTACAGTTTCAGTAGAGCGCGGTGGCAAGGGTTTTGCTCAAATGCGATCGCCTTTCTGCGTTCCCTAATTGGAAACAACTTTTAGGAGTGTCTTTTCTCCTAAATCTAGCCTCTCAAACATTCACTTTCGTATGGATACTAAAAAACTCCTAGACACCAATATTGAATCTTCCCAAACATTAGTTACCCCCATCGAACTCAAACAACAATTTCCCCTATCACCCCACGCAGCCGCTACTGTTTTTAATGGTCGCACTGCGATTCAAAATATATTAGACGGTAAAGATAATCGTAAATTTATCATTGTCGGCCCTTGTTCAATTCACGACCCCAAAGCCGCCCTTGAGTATGCCAAACGCTTGAAAAAATTGAGCGATCGCGTTCAAGATAGTATCTTGATTGTCATGCGGGTTTATTTTGAAAAACCGCGCACGACTATCGGCTGGAAAGGCTTAATTAACGACCCCGATCTCGATGATTCTTTTCAGATTGAAAAAGGCCTACAAGTCGCTCGCAAATTATTACTCGATCTTGCCGAACTCGGCTTACCTACAGCCACCGAAACCCTCGACCACATTACCCCCCGCTACATTTCCGAACTGATTTCTTGGTCGGCAATTGGTGCGAGAACCATTGAGTCCCAAACCCACCGCGAAATGACCAGTGGTTTATCGATGCCCGTGGGTTTAAAAAATAGCACTGATGGTAATATCAAAGTTGCCTTAGATGCTCTACTTTCTTCCCGCGCACCTCACAGCTTTTTAGGCATTAGCGAACAAGGCGAAGTTAGCGTTTTCACGACGAAAGGTAATCCCTACGGACACATTATTTTGCGCGGTGGTGGCGGTAAACCCAACTACGACCCCAAAACCGTTAAAGAAGTGACTTCGCAACTCAAAGAACTCAACTTACCTGCTCGTTTAGTAGTGGATTGTAGCCACGGTAATTCTAATAAAAACCACGAATTGCAATCGGCGGTTTTAGAGAATGTCATCGAGCAAATTGTGAATGGTCAAGACTCTTTAGTGGGGATGATGTTGGAGTCGAATTTGTCTGAAGGCAATCAACCGATTCCGAGTAATTTCTCAACAAAAGTTTCCGTGAAAGATAAGCTGGCTTATGGCGTTTCTGTTACCGATAAATGTCTGGGTTGGAATGAAACCGAACGCATTATTTTAGAGGCTCATAAGCGCCTCGAAAGTACGATTAAAGAGTTGTGTAACGCTTAAATTTAAAAACCCCGGTTGTTTGAAGAAACCGGGGTTTTGAGTTATTAGGAAAGAACTAAACTCCAGGGACTCCTAAAGGACTGGTAAGTTTTTGTAATTGTCGCACCAGCAAGCTCAAAAATAAGCCCACATCCGTGACAACCCCGGTTGATTCGACTGAACCGCGATCGCTCAGTTTCGTGACTACCGCCGGGTTAATATCGACACAGACCATCTTCACTCCCGATGGGGTCATATTACCCACCCCAATCGAATGCAGCATCGTAGACAGCATCAAAATCATGTCTGTATCTTCGATGAGACGCGCATATTCAGACTGAGCCGTTAGCAAGTCCATGTGGGTGTCGGGTAGCGGCCCGTCATCGCGAATCGACCCAGCTAAACAGAAAGGTACGTTATTTTTAACGCATTCGTACATCACGCCTTTGGTGAGTACCCCGGCTTCAACGGTTTTGGCAATGCTACCATAACGCCGAATCGAGTTAATGACTTTGAGATGGTGGCGATGTCCGCCTTTGACGGGAACGCCCTTGCTCATATCCACTCCCAGAGAAGTCCCCATCATCGATTGCTCGATATCGTGAACCGCGATCGCATTCCCTCCCAGTAAGGCTTGCACATAGCCCTCGCGAATCAACCAGGACAGATGCGAACTACCGCCAGTATGAATCACCACCGGGCCTGCGGTTACGGCAACTTTACCACCGCGATCGCGAATTTGGCGCAACTCCCAAGCAATTTGCTCGACCACCAACTCGACGCGACGCTCGCTGGAAACACCTGCCCCCATAAAGCTAAACTCTTGGGAACTATTACGCTGTTCGCGGGAATCTTTTTTGCGGACGGTACGGATACCTTCGACACCCACAACCACTTCTTCTCCGGCTTGTAAATCGCGCAATAGCTTACATTGAGCTACGATGTTGTCTCCGGTGCGAGTCAGGGCGATCGCGCCATCCATGCGTTGTTTTTGGACGCGCATCCAATTCCCCTGTACCCGTACTTCCGTAGGATAAATCGTGGTGACATAAAAGTCATCGGGAGCAACTCCGGTTTGCGTCACGGCTTCTAACAGCGCATCGCGTTCGTCTTGGGGACGATCCATTGCACCCAAGTCAATCAACTGGGTCATAATGTCTTCCATCACCTCGTGGGAGGGGGCAGACACCTTGACATCAGCGCGAGAAGTGCTTTGACGTTCCGTTCCCAAGTCGAAGTTCAACACCTTGAAACTGCCGCCATTTTCCACGACTAAATCCAAAGCCCGGTTCATAATCCCCGCATCAAGTAAGTGACCTTGCATCCGAATCGTGCGGCTTTCGATGGGTTCGTTGGCGTGAACGTCCTCTAAAACGGGTTCAGTGGTACGCAACGTCAAACATTTGGCTGCACCTCCAGCTTTGAGAAACTCGGTTAAGGGGGTTTCAATGACTTGGAAACCAACCTCAGTCATGCGCTGCTTCAAATCGTCGCTGGCCTTGTTCATCACCACGACGGAGTTGATATTCACCGAATTACAAGCGAAATTGACGGCATCGGCTTCCGCGATCGCAATCCGTTTGTGCGTCGGGACGCGACTTTCAATGAGATGATTTGAATAAGCATCAAACGCCCCTGGATAATACAGCAAATAGCCACCACTGAGGGGACAGAAGCAAGTATCGAGATGATAAAAGCGATTATCAATTAAACGCAACGATAAAACTTCAATATCGAGCCATTTGGCAATATAAGGATGAGAATCGAGTTCTGAACGGAAGCCATAACCCGCCCACAACCAACGGCCTTCGCGGTCGAGGAGTGCGTCTCCTGCCCCTTCAAAGGGCAAATCCTGGGGCAGTTCGTGGACGGTGTAGCCTTCTTTCTCGAACCAAGCTTTGAATAGTGGTTCTTCCCCTTGACGTTCGGGGTGCATAAAGCGACTCAGCACCACAGTTTTGTCTAGGAGTAACCCAGCATTCGCGGTAAAGACCATATCTGGCCAGCCTTTAGCGGGTTCGACGAGATCGACGATCGCGTGGTCTTTGAGGGTGTAATACAGTTTTTGCCACTGTTCGACAGCGCGATCGCGCGAAGATTTGTGAATATTCCCTTCCATCCACGGATTAATCACATAATCTACGTCATAGTGGTCGGGAGGACACATGAGGAAACGAATCGGTTCGGACATAATAGATATACTGAGTGAATAGGCAGCAAGGGCAGCTAACCCCAAGAGTTGCTCAAGCGTTTGAGTCGTCGCGATCGCAAACTTTTAGCGACGACGAGATGAAAAGCAACTTTTTATTGTATCAGTCTTGATTCTTTCTTCGGGGTCTGAGACTCGGAAAATTTGACGCGATCGCTCCTAACCCCCTACGACGCGATCGCGATTTCAAGGTTTCTTGACTTGTTGGTTGTTGGTTGTTGGTTGTTGGTTGTTGGTTGTTGGTTGTTCGTCAATCATTGTTCGTTGTTGGTTGTTGGTCGTTGGTTGTTGTTCCTTCGTAGTTGTCTCC
>JAWQFT010000102.1:0-18606 GCA_035968055.1 Jaaginema sp. PMC 1080.18
GGGAGAGTGGGAGGAAATGTGAGCTTGACGAACAACCAATAACCAACAACCAATAACCAATAACCAAAAAATGAACACACTGGATTACTTTTTACCACAAGTTTGGTTTGGGATTCTCGCTTTGTTTTTATTTCTATATGTCATGCTTGATGGCTTTGACTTAGGGGTAGGAATTTTATCGCTGACTGCTTCTAGCGAAGAAAGACGCGGAATGTTAATGACCAGTTTGAGTAATGTTTGGGATGCGAATGAAACCTGGTTAGTCTTGGTAGGAGGCTCATTATTTGGGGCTTTTCCTTTGGCTTACGGTACGATTTTTAGTGCGCTTTATATTCCCTTACTTTTGATGGTATTTGGTTTGATTTTCCGGGCTGTGGCTTTTGAATTTCGCGAACAAGCGAGGCGCAAATGGTTTTGGAATATTGCCTTTGGGACGGGGAGTTTTATCGCGGCTTTGGGGCAAGGTTTCGCGTTAGGTGGTGTTTTAGCTGGTGTTAAAGTTGATGAGTCGGGTCACTTTATTGGTCAGACTTGGGATTGGTTGAATTTACCTTCAGTTTTGGTAGCTTTAACTTTAATTCAGGGTTATGTTTTAATCGGGTCTACTTATTTAATTTGGAAAACGAGCGGCGAGTTACAAGAAACTTATTATAAAACCGCCCGAATTTCTGCGATTACAACTTTGGTTGGCGCGATTTTAATTACAATTGCGACACCGTTTTTTTATGATTATGCCCGGATTCGCTTGTTTGACCCGCCACTACTTTATATCTTTGCTGGTATTCCAATTTTGGGTATTGTTTTAATTGTTTTACTGTTGAGAGGTTTAAGTACTAAGGCAGAAAAGTCACCTTTTGTTTGGACAATTTTACTATTTCTCTTGACTTTTATTGGTTTGGCTTTGGTTGTTTTTCCTTACATTATCCCGACACAAATCACAATTTATGAAGCTGCTGCCGATCCGAGTGCTTTGGTGTTTATGATAATCTTTACTGGGGCTTTAATTCCAGTCATGTTGTTCTACAATATTTACCAATACATTGTCTTTCGCGGCAAGGTCACTATTGGCGAATATGGGGGAGAGTAATTTTCAGTTATCGCCTCATCAGTAGGGTGTCATTAGCGCAGCGTAACGCACCGAATTCAAATATTTTAGCTACTAATAACTAACAACAAATAACTAATCACTAATGAGTATTACCCCTTTTCCTTCTGACTCCTGGCAAGAATATGGCACGAAAGTTATTTCGCGGTTTGAAAAGCAATATCAAAATAAAGCTTTTGATGTGCCAGAAGAAGTAGAAGATTTACCGATTTATAGCGAGTGGAAAAGTGGGGCATTAACGGATAAATTGACTTCGCCCTTCTGGGAAATTGCTCAACCGAAAAAGAATCAACGCTGTTTGGATATTGGCTGTGGAGTGAGTTTTTTAATCTATCCGTGGCGAGATTGGCAGGGTTATTTCTACGGTCAAGAAATTAGTAAAACGGCGATAGAAGCGTTAAATTCGCGGGGGTCGCAACTTAATTCTAAATTATTTAAAGGGGTAAAGTCAGCCCCAGGCCATATTTTAGATTATGAACCCAATTTTTTCGATTTGGCGATCGCGACGGGCTGGAGTTGTTATTATCCTCTAGATTACTGGAAACAAGTAATGAGTAGTGTGAAAACTGTTCTCAAGCCAGATGGTTTTTTTGTTTTTGATGTTCTCAATCCCGACCATCCCGATGCGGAGGATTGGGCTGTGTTGGAAATGTATTTGGGAGTGGAGGTATTTCTCGAATCAATTGCGGCTTGGAAAGCTTTGATTAAAGATTGTGGAGCAAAAGCGGTGAAGCAGCAAGAAGGAGCATTGTTTGATTTGTATAAAGTACGATTTGGTGGATAGTGGTAATCTGGGCATCGACTATACTACGATAGTTAACGATAGTATTGTGGCGTTTTACTAATATTAATTTATGGCTAAAAAGGAAGACAATTCACCCAAATTTTATGCCCCTAATTTAAATCCTGTTTTGGCTCGCGTTGCTCAAAGTATTACCCCTTTGGGAAGTTATTTATTTTATCAATTTAATCTCAAAGTTTCTGAAGAAGATATCGCAAAAGTTAAAGCTTTACGAAAAGATCGTTGGGTACTATTGTGCAATCATCCCAGTTTTGATGATGGGGTTGCGGTATTTGCTTTATCGGGGCGCTTAGGCGAGATATTTCACTATATGGTAGCTCAGGAAGCGTTTGAGGGAATATTTGGCAGTATTATGCCTCGTTTGGGTTGTTATTCGATTCGTCGTGGCTTGGCTGACCGTACCAGTATAGCAACAACTCTGGACTTGTTAACGCAACCGCGATCGCGTTTAGTGATTTTTCCTGAAGGGGGTTGTTCATTTCAAAATGATACGGTAATGCCGTTTCGGACGGGGGCAATTCAGATACCTTTACAAGCGATGAGTCGTTTGGCTAAAAAGCAGCAAGAAGTCCCCAATTTTCATGTCATTCCGGTGAGCTTAAAGTACCGCTATCCTCAACCCATGCAAGACACGATTGAGGCAACTTTAACTCGTTTAGAAAAGACGTTACAACTCTCACCGATTACTTCAGAATTTTATCCTCGTTTGCGGGCGATCGCCAATCAAATTTTGACCGATATTGAGCGAGAATATAACTTAAACATTAGCAAAACATTAGACCAAGATTGGAACGATCGTATTACTCATCTTAAACAAATTGTAGTAAATCGTTGTGAAGACCAATTGGAGTTACCCCACAGCGATAAATCACCCATTCGGGAACGAGTTTATAAAATTCAAGCCACTCTTGAAGATTTACCGGACGGTTGGACAAGTGCGGAGAATTGGACGCAGGATGCCCTGTATAATGCCACAATTCGCTTGCTTAATTTTGATGCCATTTATGACGGTTATGTGGCTTCTGTCCCTACTCAAGAGCGTTTCCTCGATACTTTGACGCGATTAGAGCGAGAGGTATACGATATCAATCAACCTCCCCCCAAGGGCTATCGTCACGCAATTTGTCGCTTGGGAAATCCGGTTAATCTCAAGCATTATTTTGATGATTATAAACAAGATAAAGCTGCAACTGTGAAGCATCTTGCTCAACAGTTTCGAGAGACAATGCAGGATAATTTGGGATAGTTATCAATTACCAGTTACCAGTTACCAGTTACCAGTTACCAATTACCAGTTACCAGTTACCAGTTACCAATTACCAATTACCAATTACCAATTATCAATTACCAGTTACCAATTAAGTGTTGTTGGGAAACGGTACAAACAACCAACAACTAATTTCGCCAAATTGCATCAGCAACCCGCACCACATCAAACATTTCTGGGATATCATGAACGCGGAGGATGTCGGCTTGATTCGCGATCGCGGCACAACAAGCCGCAGCCGTACCAAAAACTCGCTCTTTGGGATTATCTTGTTGGAGAATCTTGCCGATAAAACTTTTACGAGAAACCCCCATTAAAAGCGGTACATTAAGCTTTTTAAATTGACTTAAATTCCTTAAAATTTCGAGGTTTTGCTCGGCTGTTTTGGCAAAGCCAATCCCTGGATCGATAATAAGATGCGATCGCGGAATTTTCAAGTCCCGACATTTGGCAATTTGACGCTCAAAGAAACCGTAAATTTCAGCGATTAAATCCTGATAATCTGTCAGGGTTTGCATGGTTTTAGGCGTACCGCGAAGGTGCATCAGGATAATCGGAACGTCCAACTCAGCCGTTATACTGAGCATATCGCAGTCATACGTTCCCCCCGAAATATCATTAATGATATCAGCCCCAGACGCGATCGCAACTCTGGCAACTTCAGCCCTAGTCGTATCAATAGAAATGGGAATTTGACTTTCAGCCCGGATTTTCTCAATAACAGGAATCACGCGATTTAATTCAGTTTCAAGGGAAATTTGAGTCGATCCAGGTCGTGTAGATTGTCCGCCAATATCGATAATATCTGTCCCTTTTTCTATCATTAGTTTTGCTTGCGCTAGGGCTGTTTCTTCGTTGTTATATTCACCCCCATCGCTAAAACTATCAGGAGTGACATTTAGAATCCCCATGAGGTAAGTTTGTTGACCCCAAGCAAAAATTTTGTTGCGAACTTCTAAAGTCGGTTGAATAGTCATAAAAAAGATAAATTACTCAAACTTAAAAACTAAAGAAACTTTTGTTGTTCTTGACAGCGCCCAATATACCAACTAATAACTTTATCTTCAGGATTTACTTGTAAGATTTGCAAAAATTGCTCTTGTGCTGCGCGGAAATCTTGTCCCTCGTAAAATTGTAAAGCTTGTTCAAAGTCTAACTGAGTTTCCTGCTTTAATTTTTGCTGTTCGCTATTATCTCCATTAACAACTTCGTAGATAGAAACAAACTGGGTTTTGCCTTTAACTTTTACGCGGTCGAGATAGCGTAAAATATACGGATGATCCGGATCGAGGTACTTTAAAATATCTTCGCTAATGATAATACCAACGCCGTAAATTTTCGTTAAAGTTTCGAGTCTCGAAGCCAAATTTACCGAGTCAGCAATGACGGTACTATCCATCCGTTGTTTTTCACCAACCGTTCCAATCATTAAATGACCATAGTGAATACCAATCCCGATTTTAACGGCTGGCGCATTTTTTTGATGTTGGCTGCGATTAAATTCACAAACTTGTTGTTGCATCGCGATCGCGCAATCAATAGCATCTGTAACTTTACCCGGAAATAAAGCCATAATAGCATCGCCAATATATTTATCAATAAAGCCTTTTTGAGCGCGAATAAGCGGGCTAATTTGACTTAAGTAATTATTAATAAAATCAAAGTTTTCTTCGGGAGTCATTCCTTCAGAAATTGTGGTAAAAGAACGCATATCAGAAAACAAAATACACATCTCTTTTTCAACGCGATCGCCCAGTTGTACATCAATAATACTATCTCGTCCTAAGAAACTTAAAAAGTCGTGAGGTACAAAGCGAGCATAGGAAAGATTAATTCGAGCTAAGTTCAAATGAGTTTTAATGCGAGCAAGAAGTTCGTTTTTAGAAAAGGGTTTTAAGAGGTAGTCATTTGCACCACTCGCAAAGCCTTCAATAACATCTACATCCTGATTTTTAGCGGTTAACATTACAATAGGAAGTTGACTGGGTAAAAACAGTTCGCGAATTTTAACTGCAACCTCATACCCAGTTAAGTGGGGCATCATTACGTCCAATAATACTAAATCAGGGCGCAACCCTTCTTCAAGTAACTGTAAAGCTTCTAAACCGTTATTTGCTTGAATCACTTCATAATTTTCTAGAGATAAGTTATTCATCAAAATTCTCAAATTAATTGGCTCATCATCAACAATTAAAATTTTCAGATTGTTAGTGTCTGCGGCTAAATTGACATCTAAAAATGTTTTTTGTTCTGTAGAGCAACTTTGAATCCAGTTAATATGAATGGGGTTTTGAACGTTGGATTTAATAGGTTTTTGGTTTTGAGAGATAGGTAAACTAAAACTAAAGCAAGAGCCTTCTTTAGGAGTAGACTCAACCCAAATTTCTCCAGCGTGTAACTCAACTAAGCGCTTAGTAACTGTTAATCCTAAGCCTGTTCCGCCATAGTGTCTTGCAGTAGAACCATCTCCTTGTTCAAAAGACTCAAATATGCGATGAATTCGATCGGGAGCAATACCAATTCCAGTGTCTTTGACCTGAGTAATAATGCGGTGAGGATTGCTGTTACGATCGAGTTGAGTCCGAATTTCAATGGTGCCAGCTTCCGTGAATTTGATAGCATTTCCGATCAGATTGTGGAGAATTTGTTGAACTCTGTTTTCGTCGGCTGCGACTAAAGGCAATTCGCGATCGCTGTTATCGATAATTTGTAAGGACTTATTTTTAATTAAGTGAGTTGATAGAGCAATAACTACTTTGATTAAGGCGGTTAGATCGACGGGTTTAATCTGTAGTTCCATGCGATCGTTTTTCAGTTTAGCAAAGTCAAGAATATCATTGACTAAACTGGCTAATCGGCGACTACTCACCATAACTAAATTGAGATTTTCAATGGCTTGGGCAGATAACTCTCCGGCAATTCCATCTAGTAAGCCTTCCGTAATACCAATAATGCCAAATAAAGGCGTTCGTAGTTCGTGGGACGTATTAGCTAGGAAGTCATCTTTGAGTTTATCAAGTTTTTGAAGGTCTTGATTTTTCGTTTCTATTTCTGTAAAAGAAGTCTTAAGTTGAGTAGCCATACTATTAAAAGCTCTAGCTAAAATTCCCAATTCATCTTTACGATTGCTAATTACAGTTTGGTCTAAATTTCCTTCAGCGATCGCGTCAGCCGCTTCGGTTAATTCGCGAATTGGTTTGACAATTTGCGTAGCCACAATCCAAGTCGAAATCACCACAATTATTAACACTAACAAAATCGTAGCAATTGAAAAAAAGAAAAATTGACGAACTCGAGCAAAGAAACTAGCTTCGGTTTGTTGAATAATAATTCCCCATCCCGATTCAGGAATAGATGCAGTATAAAAAATCCACTTGACTCCATATTCGTCAACAAAATTGCCCCAACCCTGCTGTTGCGATCGCAAACTTTGTACTGTCGGATAATCGCTCAAATTGCGAACTTCGGTACTGTCACTAACGTTGAGTAAGTCTTGAAATGGCCCGGGAAAACCGTTCAAATTAGAATGAGCGAGTAAATTATTTTCGCTGTCAACCACAATCGCGATCGCCCCTGGATCGAATTCAACTTCGCTGATATGATTTGAGACATCATCCAAGGCTGTAGACATAGAAACCACTCCCACAATATCTTCAGAATCGTTTTGAATAGGTGCGGCAAAACTAACAGAAGGTTTAGGGTAAGTTCGTCCGATTAAAATTTGTCGGGGTGCAGACTTCCCTTTCAAAGCTTCTTTAAAATAAAGGCGATCGCGATAATTAGTTAAATCTTTATCGTCACTTCTTGCTATATTAAATCCGTCTAAATCTATAGTATGTAATAAATAAATTTCTTGATAAACTTTAGATGTCGCCGACAAAGCTGCTTTTTGTCGTTGAGGATTCATACTAATAAGATCGGGCTGGCGACTGATATTTGTAATAATATTTACCATATTGCGATCCCATTGTTCGAGATGAATCAGTAAGGACTGGGTTTTAGTTTGAAGTTCGGTTTTTGCATCTCGAACTAATGCAAGCCGACTGCGATAACTCGCGATTCCCATTGCTGTGGCCATGGGTAATACAACAGTCAAAGAAATAACTAAAGTAATGCGGAGTTTTAAGCCAAAAGCGTTTTTTGATTTCATCTCAAATAAAAATACTATATTTATTTTAGTTGCACCCAAACTGACTTAGAGTGAAGTAAAATCAAAACAATAAAGTAACTTGTTTGTTAAATGATGAACTCTAACTTAAATCGCGGCGCATTTATCCCTTATCGGCGCTTAGATTTAATCAAACTCTGCTTGACAGAAGATAAGTTATCCCAAGAAAAAGCCGAGCAGTTTCGTCAGTTTTGCGATTTGCTGGCTGCGTTTTATCATTTCAAATTTCACGCTTACTTAGAACGACTCAAAGATAATTACGCTGCCTTTAACCCCGATTCCGCAACGCAGTCGGTTAATTTTGATAACAAAGTCCGAGAAAGCCAACTGATCGAAGACTTTAAACATTTGCTCGACCGCGCTAATTATAGCCCTATTGCTTCTGAAAGTCTACGGCAAGCTATTGAGGAGCGTTCCCTCATTGATGTGCGGACTCAAGTTGATTTTGAGGATTTTGAGCAATTGGTGTGTTACTGTCGCGGGGAAAAAAATGAAGTAGTTAAAGAGAAAAAGTTTTTCTTCCGTACCGTTGAGAAAAATATCAATTTATTTGAGCGAGTCATAATCTTGCTCAAGTTCAAAGAAACGACTCATTTTCAGAAGCGTAAGTTTCTTTTTTTCGGGTCTAAAGATTTCACGCCAGAATCGCGAGGTTTTAAAGGGAAAAAAATTTATATTTATTATTATAAAAATGTACCAAAGTTTGATTTAGAGTTATTATTCCCTAATATTCAAACCTCTATGACTTGGAAAGACCGCTTGTTGTTAATCATTCCAGCTATTGGAGCGGGAATTCCTTTAGTTTTCAAAGCGTTACCCAAGTTATTGTTAGTAGTCGAAGCCATTATTTTTACGGTCTTTGGTGCTGTTACCATTGGAGGCTGGCAAATAGATGAGCAAGAAGTCCGAGATTTTATGCCTGTTTTAACAGCAACTTTATCATTATTAATTGTTCTGGGTAGTTTTGCCTTTCGTCAATATAATAAGTACAAAAGTAAATTAATTCGCTTTCGCAAAAACATTACCGATACTTTATTTTTCCGTAATTTAGCCAATAATGGAACTACTTTTCAAAGTTTAATTGATGAAGCGGAAGAAGAAGAATGTAAAGAGATTATCTTAGTATACTATCACTTACTCACAAGCGATCGCCCTCTGACTGCTGCTCAACTCGATCGTCGCATTGAAAATTGGATGGCAACTCGTTATCAAACTCAGATCGACTTTGATATTAACGGACCAATTGAAAATCTAGAAGCAATTCAAAATCGGCGCAAAACCCCTTTATTACAGCGAGATGAACGGGGATATTGTCATGTCTTACCCCTAGCAGAAGCTCAAGCCGTTATTGATGAAATTTGGGATAATATCTTCGAATATGCCCAAGGCGATCTATCCCCATAATACTATTGCTAGAATCAGATAAATTTTCCGGTTAAGCCCTATCCATCAATGGAGAAATAGCGTTATTGGTATAAGGAAAAATAAAGAAAGCCCATCAATTTAACAAGCAAAGTCGGGTTTTGTGGGTCAATAGTAGAATAATAAAAACAGCCCATCAGCGGCTTGCTGGGAGGATAAAAACTTTGGATGAACTTAGAGATGCGCTGGAATTAGCCAGCGAAGCCGAATTACAACAACTCACGCAAATCTTATTTAGCCGTCGCTTCAACCCCTTGGACTACCTCAAAGCCCCGGATGTTCTCGAAGTCCAATGTCGCGATCGCGTCAGTTGGCTAGACGAACTCGAAAACCGCTTTCGCTACCTAGCTGCTGATGGTATCGCAGTTTTGCAAGGTCGCAGTCAAGAAATTAGTTACCGCGAGATTTTGCTGCGGATTTGTCATTTTCTCAAAATCCCCTACTCTCAGCAAATGACCGCGTTAGACTTAGAAGCAGAAGTCTTCTTAAACCTGGCAGGACGGGCTTGGAAACGACTGCCACGAGACGAACAGCGATCGCTCACCCATCGCATCCAAGAATCCCTATCTCAGTCTAACTATGCCGAACCCTTGCCAGCGCAAATTCAGCATAATCCCTTAAATTTACTCCTCAAAGGGGGCAGTATTCTCGCGGTGAATTCCGTACTCAAACCCTTGATTTTGCAGCAAATTGCCCGTCAATTCGCCTTGCATTTCGCTCGCTATCAAGTGGCAAAATCCGTAGCAATTCGGGGTGGGGCTGTAGCAGCCGTGCAAATTCAAAATCACATTGCCTTGCAAACGGCAAAAAGAGGAATGGCGATCGCCGCAGCCCGTCAGGGAGCAGCCAAAGCTATTTTCGCCTTTTTAGGCCCGGTATTGTGGGCAACCTTCATTGCCGAAATTGGCTGGAAAGCCGTCGCAACCAATTACGGACGCATTATCCCTGCCGTATTTGCTTTAGCGCAAATTCGCCTAATTCGCTCAGAATGCTGGGAAATAGCGCGTTCCTAATGTGGTATGAACCCCAAAACCTCTTCTTTAGCGCCACAGCCAGAGTTAAACTCTCCTTGGCGATGGTTTCAGACAGGATTGCTGATCTTCCCAACCCTTCCTGCCTTTGGAGGATTAATATTTGCCTACCTCATTATTAGTTTATGGGTGCGTTACTACCGCCGTTTGTGGAAACGCCCCTGTAACCTCATCGCTGGCTCAATTTTGCTGGTTTTGCTCCTCAGTTCGGCTTTTGCCTACAAACCGGGAGAAGCCTTTTTAGGGACAGCCAACTTTCTACCGGGTTTGGTAGGATTTGCGCCTTTTGCCTTTTTATTGCAAACGCCAGCCCAACTGCGACGGATCGCTTGGATTAGCGTTTTAGGGGCTATTCCCGTCTTAATTTTGGGTTTAGGTCAGGGAATTGCCGCTTGGCTCACTCCCACAGCTTTTAATGCCATTTTGGGCTGGGTATTAGAACCGGGGGGCAATCCTCCAGGTCGCATTGCCTCAACCTTCATGTATGCTAATATTTTCGCGGGTTACTTGCTCGTTATCTGGGCATTGGCTTGGGGTTTAGCCATCGAAGCCTATCAAACTTACCAACAGAAGCGCCAATCTTCTCAAGCTTTAGCTCAATTTTTAGTGCTGCTGATATTTCTGGGGACTGTGGGAATGGCGTTACTCCTCACCAGTTCCCGTAATGCCTGGGGAACGGCACTGATAGTAGTGTTAGGTTACGGGGTATATCTAGGGTGGCGCTGGCTAGTTTTGGGGGTAATAACGGCGGCTGGTGCGATCCTCTGGGCAGCCTTCGGGACGGTGGGACAAGCCCAATTGCGTGCCATTGTTCCCGATCTGATTTGGCTGCGGTTGTCAGGAGCGATGTATCCTAATGTACCAGAGGCGCATCTGCGAACAACCCAATGGCAGTTTGCTTGGGAGATGATACAAGAACGTCCGTTTCTAGGATGGGGCTTACGCAACTTTTCCCATTTGTATGAATTGCATTGGCAATTGTGGTTAGGTCATCCGCACAATCTCTTTTTGATGTTGGGAGCAGAAACAGGGGCGATCGCGACGATGATGCTGTGTAGTTTTGTCGGTTGGGCGATCGCGCAAGCTCTGATTTTAGTTTATATCTGGTCGAGAGCTTTACGAGTGCAATGGTATCGCGATCGCCTGATTTTATTAGCATTTATTGTGGCTTTTGGCAGTTGTATTTTGTTCAATTGCTTAGATGTAAGTATCTTTGATTTACGCCTGGGTTATTTCGGCTGGATTTTACTATTTGCATTGTGGGGAGTTACCGCTCGCTATCGCAAACTCCTTCCCCTACAAGGCTGGAGTCGCATTTCTACCCAAGTTAAATAATATATTTAGAAGGATAAATTGATGAAAATTACTCAATTTTGGCGGCGTATTCTTGCTGCGATCGCGCTAATTTGTACCGCAATTTCTCTAACGGCTTGCAATCCAGCCATTCTCGAATCCAATGCGGCTGAAGTACAGCAAGTCGTGATGAGTATCCTCAGCGATCCCAAAACTTTTAATGCCGTACTTTCTGCCGAATCTCCTAATATTTTCGGTCTGACTTATGAAGGTTTAGTCGAAGAAAATCCCATTACAGGGGAATTTGAACCCACAATCGCCGAATCCTGGGAAATCTCCGACGATGGTCTCGAAATTGTCTTTACCATTCGTCCCAATTTAAAATGGTCGGATGGTGAAAATTTAACCGTTGACGATGTAGTTTTCACTTACAACCGTTTGTATCTCAACGAAGACATCCCCTCGAATGCCAGAGATAGTTTACGCATTGGTCAAAGCCGCGAATTTCCGACAATTACCAAAGAGGGCGATCGCGAAGTAAAATTCACCGTTCCCGAACCCTTCGCACCCTTTCTCGGAATTACTGCCCTTCCCATTTTACCCGCCCACGCCCTAGCCAAATCCGTCGAAACCAAAAATAGTGAAGGACAACCTCTTTTTGTCACTCAATGGGGCATTGAAACCCCCCCCGAAAAAATCATTTTCAACGGGCCTTATGTCCTGAAAAGTTATCGCACTAGCGAGCGTCTCATTTTTGAACGTAACCCCTATTATTGGCGAAAAGATGCCGAAGGAAATTCTTTACCTTATATCGAACGAGTAGTTTGGCAAGTCGTTGAAAGTACCGATACAGCTTTACTGCAATTTCGTTCGGGAAGTCTCGATACCATTGCCGTAAGTCCCGAATACTTTTCTCTCCTCAAACATCAAGAAGAGCAAGGAAAATTTACGATTTATAATGGCGGGCCTGCTTACGGAACCAGCTTTTTTGCTTTTAACTTAAATACCGGAATTCGCAGTGGCAAACCCTTAGTTGACCCAATTAAATCTCGCTGGTTTAATAACGTCAAATTTCGCCAAGCCGTTGCTTATGCCATTGACCGTCAGCGCATGATTAACAACATTTATCGCGGTCTCGGACAACCCCAAAATTCGCCCATTTCCGTGCAATCTCCCTTCTACGCTTCCGAACTCGAAGGTTACGACTACGACCCCAAAAAAGCGAAAGAACTGCTTGCAGAAGCCGGATTTCGTTATGAAGGAAAACGCCTTGTAGACTCAGAAGGAAATGCCGTTCGTTTTAGTTTAATTACCAATGCTGGTAACAAAATTCGCGAAGCGATGGCTACGCAAATCGAACAAGATTTAGAAGCTATTGGGATGCAAGTTGATTATTCTCCTATTGCCTTTAATGTGTTGGTAGCAAAGTTAACCGATTCTTTGGATTGGGAGTGTTTTCTCCTAGGATTAACCGGGGGCAACGAACCCAATGATGGTGCAAATGTTTGGTTTCCTGAAGGTAACTTACATATGTTTAATCAACAGCCCCAAGCGGGACGCGATGAAGTAACCGGACAGATAGTAGCCGATTGGGAAAAACGCATGGCCGAGTTGTATATCCAAGCAGCAAAAGAGTTGGATACAGAGAAACGCAAAGAAATTTATATCGAAACTCAACGCCTTACTCAAGAGTATCTTCCTTTTATCTATTTAGTGAATCCTTACTCTCTTAGTGCCGTGCGCGATAAAATTCAAAAAATTCAATATTCGGCTCTCGGCGGCCCATTTTGGAATATCTACGAACTACGTTTAGTGGATGCTCAAAAATAACTAAATCTCAGTCAGTTAGAGAGGAGAAACTTTTAAAAATGTCGGGTCATAGTAAGTGGGCAAATATTAAACGTCAAAAAGCCAGAGTAGACGCAAAAAAAGGTAAAACTCATACGCAAATATCGCGGGCTATTATTGTTGCGGTGAGAAATGGTATTCCCGACCCCGCAGGCAACTTTCAACTCCGCACCGCCATTGAGAAAGCCAAAGCTGCCGGGATTCCTAATGATAATATCGAGAGGGCGATCGCGAAAGGGACAGGCACTTATACTGAGGATAGCAATTTCGAGGAAGTGCGCTACGAAGGCTACGGGCCTGGGGGTGTGGCTATTCTCATCGAAGCCTTAACCGACAATCGCAATCGCACAGCCGCAGACTTACGGGAAGCCTTCAAAAAAAATAGCGGGAACTTGGGAGAAACAGGCTGTGTTAGTTGGATGTTCGACCAAAAAGGGGTCGTGCGTTTAGCCGGACAAATCGCTGAAGAAAAACTCCTCGAAGCGTTGGTTGAAGGAGAAGCAGAAACTTACGAATATGGCGAGGAAGAAGTCGAAGTATTTGCCGAAACCAGCCATCTTGAAACCCTCAATCAAGTGTTGCAGGATCGTCATTTTCCAGTCAGTGAAGCCGAGTTACGTTGGATTCCCAGCAATACCGTAGAAGTGACTGACTCCGACCAAGGGCGATCGCTCCTCAAGTTGATTGATATGCTAGAGTCCCTCGACGATGTACAAAATGTGACGGCAAATTTTGAGATGTCCGACGAGTTGATCGCAGAGATTGTTAGCTAAAAATAAGCTGCATGGTCTCTAAAGCGTTAAACTGTGGGTGTTTAGCGTGACTTTCGGTAAAAATGGCAACACTCACCCCCGATCAACGAAATTATTATTACCTGTTAGAAGCCGAACGCACGGGCATTCACAAGCCCATTTTAGCGGCATTGCATCAAGCCCATCGCTCGCCCGATTTGGGGAATAGCGAGATGGGTTTAGGGGTTGTCGCGACGGGAACAATTTTGCCCGAACAAATCGATACCTTTCCCGAACAAGTGCAGTATGCTGCGAATATTGCGCGATCGCTCACCGACTATTTAATTGCCCAAGGTTGGTCGGGAGAAGATATTTGGGATATCGCTGCTGGGCGTTATACCCGCAGTTTTATCGAACGCGCAGCTAAAGGCTATCAACTCCCTGCCGGAAGTGCCATTGCTGCCCGTTTACAAGAAACCGATGCGCCTGTGTTGTGGCAAGCCTATCTGACAGATATTGAAACCGATTACATTGGTACGCAACTGCCGCAAAACTTGGGCTATCTCGACCGCGCCCTGTTATCTTTGATCGAGCGCCTTCCTCAGTATTATCTGGGTTTGGAACATCAACGGCAATCGGTGTTAGAAGCAGTGCGGATTTGGCGCAAACTGGATACAATCGAACAAGCGATCGCGTCTATAGCAAGGGATGCCCAAATTGCACCGGAAAATCTAGCTGAAACCCAACTCGACACCCTGCTCAAACAGTTTATTCAGCGTTTATCGCCTTATTTCGGCGGTTATCCTCACCAACGAGAAGCCCTACTGCGATTGGCACAACTGTGGCGAGAACTGCCTTCGAGGGAAGCCGCGATCGCCTCTTTAGAAAAAGATACCTCTCCCGATCCCGGCTTGAAAATCTACGACTCGGTACTTGTGGATTTTGTCGAGCGCGTTCCCCAATACTATAGCGGTGTTGGCTCGCAACGCAGCGCTCTCACCGAAACAGTCCGCTTATGGCGAGGTTTAGATTCCCGCGCGGCTGTGTTAAATTCCTTTGGCCTCGACCCCGAAATCCTCACAGCGAATAGCAACCCCGAACTCGTCCGCGAAATCGCCACCGCCCTCGATCGCGAGTTAGTGGCTTTTATTCGCCGCATTCCAGGGGCTTATAAACCCACCGATGCTCAACGGGAAGCCTTAATCCGTTTGGTACAACTGTGGCGCAACCTCCCCACCCGCAACCGGGCTATAGAATTTCTCACCGAAGACCTCAAACGCCTGGAACGAGAAAAAGCCCAACAAAAAGCCGTAACTATTATTACACCCAAACGTCCGGCTCGTTGGACTCCTTCTAATATTATTCTGTCCATGTCGATTATTCCCGATGGCAGCTTTACCTGGGCAGAAGCCACCAAAGGCGGAACGCGGATGCCCCCCAATCAAACCACCGTCGATGCCATGATTCGTATTGCTCGTTTGGGACAACAAGCTCGCGATCGCATCGGTCGTCCCTTTATCATTACCAGTTGGTATCGTCCCCCCAGTATCAACCGGGCTGTAGGAGGCGCGAAATATAGCCGTCACATTACAGGGGATGCCATTGATTTTGTCGTGGAAGGTTTATCGGGAAATCAAATTTACTGGACGCTCGATCCTTGGTGGCCGGGGGGCTTGGGGCGCTATCGCAGTTTTCCCAATCTGGGCCACATTGATGCTCGCAACTACCGAGCGCGTTGGTTAAATTAAATCAAAAACCTGCCAGCAATTGTAGGGAAGGATGATATAAAAAAATAAAGCCAGCTTTCTTTGATCGGGTAAATTACTACCAAAGAGAATTATTTTGACTTAAAAATCTGCGAATGGGGGAAAATCCAATCAGTCTGTTTGACTGTTATAGTTGAGTTAGCTTAAGTATTTTTTAAGGCAAATACGGCATCTTCCGACACCTGGGAATACTGAGCAATGGCGATCGCCATTGAGCAATGATTTATGGTTAATTTTTAACTAACGACCCCGATTTTATCTCAATTTTCGCCTAGACTCTGCTTGATGCGATCGCCCATCTGGATTCGAGCATTCTGACCTTAACAACCAAGCGTTTCGATGCAAACATCTATGTCTTCTCAACCCATTGCCACTCAAACAATTTTAGCCCAAACTCCTCAACCTGCACCCCCCGCCGATGGTGCTTCGGGGATATCGATATGGATGTTCGCAAGTCTGGGTTTGTTGGCTGCTTTAGTGGGAACAGTGGTCTATGGCAAGCTTTTAATTGATAAAAAAGAGAAGGCGATCAAATTCGAGCAATATAAAGCCCACGACCTGCAAAAACGCCTGAAATTAGCTCTGAAAACAATTCAGAAAATGGAAGCGAACCCCGATCTAATTCACTCGCGGGAGTTCAATTTAGATTACTTGCGCTTGCGGATGGATGAGGAGGTTTTTCACTATGCCATTGTGAACCAGATTAAAATTCGGGTAAAACAGTTGATTAGTATCGCCCTGCGTCCCAGTACCGCGACTCATCAAGTGGGGGTGGCCAATAATAGCGGTCGCCAAATTGACGAAACCTTTGATGTGACCTACGAAACCGAAGCTCGCGGCAAACGGGTAAAACGGGTGTTGTTTCGCGTCCAGATTAAGTTAATGAAGTTGCCGACTCAATCGACTTCTTCAACAATTGCCCAAATTATTGACTGTATCGAGAAGTTTCTCAGCCCCGTTGAGGATCACGATAACTGGCAACCCACGATTCAAGGACGGGTAGCGGTGATGGATTGGGATCAAAAAGCTAAACCCACGCCTTTATTAGTCCTCGAACAATCTGGGGAAGGGGTCAACGTCAGTTTTCGCACCAATCCTACCAAGCGTGTGGGACGGTTAAGCCTCCCCCTCCCCCGCCACCGCCCTCTCCCTCTCAACCTCAACCTCGACCTTCTGCTAAAGGTAAAAGCCGCCGTTCTACCGCGCGAGAGGCGCGAGCAATTCTAGCAAGGGTTAAACAGTCAGGGTTTCTTGAGATAGGTGGCCGTCTTCGAGGTGGATGAGGCGATCGGCTACATCGAGAATGCGGTTATCGTGGGTGACGATGAGGATCGTGCAACCTTGTTCTTTAGCCAGACGCTGCATCAGTTCGACGACATCGCGCCCGGATTTACTATCGAGAGCAGCAGTAGGTTCGTCGGCTAAGACCATTTTGGGATGACTGACCAAGGCGCGGGCGATCGCGACTCGCTGTTTTTGTCCCCCAGATAGGGCATCGGGATGGTAGTTGACGCGATCGCCCAAACCCACGGCAGTTAGCATCTCAATCGCCCTGGCCTTGGCTTCTTTGGCACCAACATTGTGCAATTCCTGAGACATCTGGACATTTTGCCGCGCCGTCAGGGATTTGAGTAGATTGTGGGCTTGGAAGATGTAACCGATGTTGCGCCGAGTGGTGACCAGTTGGGCTTTACTTGCCCCCACCAACTCCCGACCAAAAACTTTGAGGCTGCCCGTTTGGGGCGATCGCAAGCCTCCCATCAGCGTTAACAGGGTGGTTTTCCCCGATCCGGAGGGCCCCTTCATAATGGTGACTTCTCCAGCTTCCAGGGTCAAATTAATGTCGAATAAGGTCTGTTTGCGTAATGCCCCGCGACCAAAGAAAAAGTCAAGATTTTTAATTTCAATAACCGTTGTCATAACTTATTATTTTAAAAAATATCAGCAGGATCGGCTTCGTTGAGTTTGCGAATCGCGATCGCCCCCGAACCCACACACATGACAACCGTTAAAATGATGACAGTAATCGCTTTATCTATCGTCATCATGACGGGCAAACTGGTGGCAGTTTTAGTCATATTATACAAAAAGAAACTAATCCCAAAACCGGGAAGATAACCCAACAAAGCCAAAATTAAAGCTTCTTGAAGTACGACTGTTAATAAATAAAAATCGCGGTATCCCATCGCTTTGAGAGTAGCATATTCGGGTAAATGATTGCTGACATCGGTATAAAGAATTTGATAAACAATGACCATCCCCACAATAAAACCCATTCCCGCACCAAGGGTAAAAATAAAACCAATTGCGGTACTACTTTCCCAATAGTTCTTTTCAAAATCAACGAATTCTTCTTTGGATAAAACTAAAACATCTTCGGGTAACTTTTGCCGAATTTTAGCTAAAACAATCTCAGGATTAGCCGTTGGTTCTAAAGTAATTACCCCAACATCAATTAAACCGCGATCGCGATTGCTAAATAATCGTAAAAAGTTTAGATCGCTCGTAATCAAATTACCATCTGCCCCAAAAGAAGCCCCCAGTTCAAACAAACCACCTACGGTTAATTTGCGACCTCCTGCTTCTGTCGTCACGCGGTCTTGTTGTTCGTATAATTCAGGAATTGGGCCAAATTCGGGTCGCGAAGCCGAGTCAAACAAAACCGTATCTTCTAACTTCAAACGCGATCGATTTTCTGCGAGTCCTTGAAGATTAAGAACGTCACTTTCAGGATTCATCCCAATTACCATAATGCCTCTTGGTTCTGCCGTAATTGGGTTTTTCCAAATGGCAAAATCCAGATAAATTGGATCGATTTCAGCTACCCCCTCAATGCCATTGGCTTGATACAAACGGCGCTGAGAAAACTGTTCCATAGCGATCAAAGCAGTTGAATCAGGACTGAGTAAAAAGATATCTCCTTCAAAGCGCCGATGCAGCGTCACCGCACTTTCAAATAATGCGTCGCGAAACCCAAATTGCATAAACATTAATATATCTGCAAAGGCAATTCCTGCCAGGGCGATCGCCAGTCGGATGCGTTCGTGAGACAGTTGTAGCCAAGCAAGAGGGGTTTTCATTTATTTAGTTATTGGTTATTAGTTATTGGTTATTAGTTATTGGTAACTGGTAACTGGTAACTGGTAACTGGTAACTGGTAACTGGTAACTGGT
>JAWQFT010000103.1:0-18544 GCA_035968055.1 Jaaginema sp. PMC 1080.18
TTACGATTCTCATTGTAGTATTTACACTATTTGGAGAGTACAACACTAAATTCACAAAAAAAATGGCAAACAACAACGAACAACGCTACCAAGTTACCACTGAAAAGACAAATACGAATATACTTTCTCCTCTTTTGGGTGGTGAATCTATTGCGACTACCGTCCGTGTAAGAGATTTACAGACGGGTAAAGTGCATGAAGCAACGAACTACAATGAAAATAAAGCTTATGAAGAAGCATACACGAAAGCAGAACGTGGCTGGTAAAATCTAGAAAACATTTTCATTAGCCTTTACCTTAAGCCTTTTTTCTACGGGAGAGAGGCTGATTTTTTTTAAACAAAATAAATTTTTCTTGTACTTTATCATAGTGCTATAATTTTAGTTCTGCGATCGCTTTCTATAAAAAGAACGGTGCAACAAATAAATCCCTTTGACCTTCCATCAGTTAAACTTTCTGAACTTAATCAACTTCCTAAAAATACGGCTATTTATTTTGCGATAGATGCTCAAAATCGAATTTTGTATATTGGTCAAGCAAGTAATTTAGCTGCTAGATGGAAAAATCATCATAGAACTTTCCAACTTCAAGAAATTGATAAAGATTCTGCGGTTAGAATTGCTTGGATAACTTGGAATCAAGAAGGTTTAGATGAAGCCGAAAAATACTTTATTCAGACTTTTCATCCTAGTTTAAATGGTTCTGAAGTTAAAGCACCAAAAATTATTCCTTCAGAATTTATTTTGCGAAAGTTTTTAAAAACTATGTCTCGTCGCTTAATAATTATAGGGATACAGCCCCAAGGTGAAAAAGATTTACCTCATGTTCACTTAAAATATGATTGGACAAATTGCTCTTCTAGAGGAACAGCAGCTAAAATCAGAGAATTTATTAGTAACAATAAAATTCCAAACACCAGTTTCAGAATTAGACGTAAACCTTACGGAAGAATTTATGGAATGGTATTTCGTCCTGGTAGTCGAGAGCAAAAAGCAAATGCTCGTGAAAATAGGTCTTATAATAATCATTGGTATATGGCTTGTAACGGGGTGATGCTTCATGTCACTCCTTGCGATCATTACAAAGAATTTAAAGAAGCAAGTCATACAAAACTTCTAGCAGGGGTAAAAATGAAAGCAGTTAGTAATTTTAATTTTGAAAAGCTGTCGCAAATTCATACTTATTATTTTTCTGGTTTAAATTGTTTTGATTTCGATCCAGTTAAATTACTTTGGACTAAATGAAATTTGCTAACTTTACCCAGACTGATTAATTCGTAAATCCTAAAAGTAATGGATGCTATGATTAAAATGCTATAAAAACTTTACTGAGCTATGACTACTCTTGTTAAACCCTCTGCACTAATTCCCAAAGGATTGCGGGTGCAGCAAATTAATCATCTTACCCTTTTCAAATTTACTGATGAGTTGGGGGAACGGATGCAAATGTTGCGGGACAAGAAAAAAGCCGACAGTCTCACTTCAGAAGAAGCCCTCGAACTAGAAGCGATTGGCGAACTTGACGGAATTTTTAGCTATATCAACGCTGTCATAGCTGCTCAACTTCATCCACCTCATGATGACCCACAACAATAAAATATTCTGAAATTATGATGGTAGAGAAATATCGTCAAATAATTTGTGACTTTTTACAAGAACAAGCACAGATTGTACCTGCGAATGGAGAAATCGAAACAGAAACGATTTTTGACTGCGAAGCAGAACGTTATTTGTTATTACATTTAGGTTGGGAGCATCAACAAAGAATTTATGGCGTTGTCTTCCATTTAGAGATTCGAGAAGGTAAAATCTGGATTCAACAAAATACGACTGATTTCTCGGTGGCTGAGGAATTGTTAGAAAGAGGAGTGAAGCGGGAAGATATTGTTTTGGGTCTAAAACCGGCTTTTGTGCGGGAATATACAGGGTTTGGAATGGGTTGATAATAATACTTTGATTTGAGGTAGAGACTCGTTGTTTTTTTCCTAGATAGTAACAAGAAGGGAGATTCGTTTTGGGTAAAGAAAAATGCGATCGCGCTCTGCAATCATATTCTTATTTTAATGAGATAATTGTTACTGGGGTATCAGTGGGGGTAATTTCGCGCTCTAAGGGGATATCCTCAGAAGTTGACTATACCCAAAGCCGGGTTGCGAGTTAATATCTTAAATGTTGAAGTTTTTTAATTAAGCTTTCTAAACCTGGATTCTAGCGGTCTGACATTTTATGGATTTTTCGAGCAATATAGCATCACAGCTTAATGCTGGCGCGATTTTGCCAGAGGGCATTATCGTCGTCACCATTCTTTTGGTATTAGTTGGGGACTTGATTGCGGGGAGAAGTTCGGCGCGATGGTTGCCTTATCTGGCGATCGCGGGACTTCTGACATCGGTAGTCGCATTGTGGTTAAAATGGGATGCGACGGATAGTTTGGCGTTTCTGCAAGGCTTTAATGGCGACAACCTCAGCATTGCCTTTCGGGGCATTATCGCCTTATCTGCGACAGTAACGATTTTGATGTCGGTGCGTTATATCGAACAGTCGGGTGCGTCTCTGGCTGAGTTTATCGCTATTCTCCTCGCGGCGACGTTGGGGGGAATGTTTTTGTCCGGGGCAAACGATTTGGTGATGATTTTCGTGTCCTTGGAGACATTGAGTATCTCCTCGTATCTCCTCACAGGCTACACCAAACGCGACCCTCGTTCTAACGAAGCAGCATTGAAGTATTTACTGATTGGGGCGGCTAGTTCGGCGATTTTCCTGTATGGCGTATCTTTGCTGTACGGTTTATCTGGCGGTGAAACCAATCTCGATGGCATTGCGGCGGCTTTAGGAACGGGTAATGGGGGCGAATCTTTAGGATTAGCGATCGCATTAGTGTTTGCGATCGCCGGGATTTCCTTTAAAATCTCAGCAGTACCCTTTCACCAATGGACTCCTGACGTTTATGAAGGTTCGCCAACTCCCGTGGTGGCTTTCCTCTCGGTGGGGTCTAAAGCGGCGGGATTTGCCCTCGCAATTCGCCTCCTCGTGACCGCTTTTGGTGCAGTGAGCGAAGAATGGCACTTTATCTTCACCGCCTTGGCAGTTCTCAGTATGGTACTGGGGAACGTGGTAGCCCTTGCCCAAACGAGTATGAAGCGGATGCTGGCTTACTCCTCAATCGGTCAAGCAGGCTTTGTCATGATTGGTTTTATCGCTGGGACAGATGCAGGTTACTCCAGCATGATTTTCTATCTGCTGATTTACCTGTTCATGAACTTAGGGGCGTTTACCTGCGTGATTTTGTTCTCTTTACAAACGGGAACTGACCAAATTAGCGAATATTCGGGCTTATATCAAAAAGACCCTTTGCTAACTTTAGCTCTCAGTATTTGCTTGCTTTCTTTAGGAGGAATTCCACCCCTTGCTGGCTTTTTTGGCAAAATATATCTGTTCTGGGCAGGTTGGCAAGCCGGGTTATACGGCTTAGTGCTTTTGGGTTTAGTGACCAGTGTGGTGTCGATTTACTATTACATCCGCGTGGTCAAAATGATGGTGGTCAAAGAACCTCAAGAAATGTCAGACACTATCAAAAACTACCCCGAAGTGCGTTGGTCTTTACCGGGAATGCGTCCTTTACAAGTAGGGATTGTGTTGTCTTTGGTAGCAACTACCCTCGCTGGCATTTTGTCGAATCCGTTGTTTAGTTTTGCGAACGACTCAGTGACAAAATCCCCCGTTTTACAGTCTGCATCCATGACCCAAACTATTGCTGAAACTTCAGACCGTCAGATTGTGCAATAATTTGGGTTACTAATTGCCGATACAAAACCCCCGTCTTTCTGTACAAGATGGGGGTCTTGCTTTGTGGGGGTTGTCCCGACTTTACCCCCGTAACCGCGTAGGAAGAAATCGATACCTTTGTTACTTCGCGGTTATGCCTTACTTAATTTATGCCCCCAATACTCCGACAGCCACTACTTACGAACTGCACCCAGGCTGTAATACTTTAGGTCGCGCCCCGGATAATGATATCGTAGCGATTCAAGAGAATTTTTCTCGCTATCATGCCCAAATTCTCATTGAGGGGGGTAAGTTCATTTTACGCGATCGCAACAGCTACAATGGCATTTTCGTGAATGATGCTCGCATCCAACAACAAGAGTTACATCACGGCGATTTTATTAGTTGTGGTGAGGTTTGCTTTCAGTTTTTAACGCAGTTGTAGTTTCAAAATTACCAGGGCAAAAATGACCCATCCCAGGAGAAAAATTCGCCGCTATGTTCGGAAACTAAGTTATTAATCACGGTGAATAATTGCGAGACCGTTTTCTCAGTCGAAAATAGCTTTTCTGGCAGTACATTTTTCTGAAACGGTTGGGATAACTTTGTATCGGTTGTTCCGGGATGTAACGCCACAACAATTGTCTGAGGGCAACGGCGGCTATACTCAATGGCAGTAGTACGAATCAACATATTCAAGGCAGCTTTTGAGGCACGATAGCCATACCAACCGCCCAAGCGATTATCGCCGATACTACCAATTTTAGCGGAAATAGTTGCAAAAATAGCGCGAGATTGATGGCGGAATAAAGGCATTAAATGTTTCGCGAGTAAGGCCGTCCCAATACTGTTTACTTCAAAGTAACGCAGCAATTGTTGAGCATTAATTTGACGCAAACTTTTTTCCGGTTGTAAATCCCCTTCGTGCAAGATACCGACGCAGTTAATAACAAAATGTAATTCTTTGACTTTTGCTTGAATTTGTTGAGCCGTTTTCTCGATTTGGTCTTCTTGGGTAATATCCAGCGAGAACGTTATTAACTTCTGGGGAAACTGTGCGGCTAAATCCAACAATCCTGCCGCCGTTTCTTTTTGACGATACGTTGCGAAAACCAACTCCACTTCAGGATTATTGAGGAGTTGACGCACAAATTCTAACCCGATTCCTTGACTCGCACCGACGACAAAAGCGTGTTTCATTACAATGTAGTCCTTTGTCCTTTGTTCTGGGTTATTAGTCATTTCATTATTCATAACTCATAATTCCCCCAAACAACCAACAACCAACAACAAATAACAAAAAAACAGTAAATTATCGGGTAAACATTCCCCTTATGTACTCATAACTGATACAGTAAAATTTTGTTTAAAAAGCGCGATCGCCCTGTATCATGTTCTGCGACTACCTGGTTCAAATCCTCACCGCCCGCGTCTACGACGTAGCCCAAGAAACTCCCCTGGAATACGCCCCCAATCTCTCTCAGCGTCTCCACAATCAACTGTTGCTGAAGCGAGAAGATATGCAATCGGTGTTTTCCTTCAAGCTACGAGGGGCGTATAACAAAATGGCGCAATTGCCCCCAGAACTGCTTAAAAAAGGCGTAATCGCGGCATCAGCAGGCAACCACGCTCAAGGAGTCGCCCTTGCTGCGGCTGAGTTGGGTACAACTGCTATTATCGTCATGCCTGTAACCACTCCCCTCGTTAAAGTGAACGCCGTCAAAGCCAGAGGCGGTGAGGTGATATTGTACGGTAATACCTACGATGACGCTTATACCTGCGCTCGTCAACTGGAAGCCGAAAAGGGTCTAACCTTCATTCACCCGTTTAATGACCCCGATGTAATTGCCGGACAGGGTACAATCGGCATGGAAATCCTCAGACAGCATCAGAAGCCCATCCACGCCATTTTTATCGCCATTGGGGGGGGTGGACTCATTTCCGGGATTGCGGCGTATGTGAAGCGATTGCGCCCGGAGATTAAAATTATCGGGGTAGAACCTGTCGATTCGGCGGCGATGTCAGAATCTCTCAAGGCGGGGAAACGGGTAAGATTGTCTCAGGTGGGCTTGTTTGCCGATGGGGTAGCGGTGCGCGAGGTAGGGGAAGAAACCTTCCGTTTGTGCCAGGAATACGTCGATGAGATTATCTTAGTGGGGACGGATGACACCTGTGCGGCGATTAAGGATGTTTTTGAGGATACCCGCTCTATTGTAGAGCCTGCCGGGGCGATCGCGATCGCGGGAGCAAAAGCTTACGTCGAACGCGAAAACATCACCGACGAAACCCTCATTGCGGTGGCTTGCGGGGCTAATATGAACTTTGACCGCTTGCGTTTTGTCGCCGAACGAGCTGAGTTAGGGGAACGTCGCGAAGCCATTTTTGCCGTCACCATTCCCGAACAACCGGGAAGTCTGCGTTCGTTTTGTCAATGTTTGGGCGATCGCAACCTTACAGAATTTAATTATCGCATTGCCAGCGAAAAAGAAGCACATATTTTCGTGGGGCTGCAAATCGAAAATCGGGCTGATGCCATTCAAATGGCGAAAACCTTTGAAAAATGCGGCTTTAAAACCCTCGATCTCACCGACGACGAACTCACTAAAATGCACCTACGGCACATGGTCGGCGGTCACTCTCCCCTCGCCCACAACGAGCTATTATACCGTTTCGAGTTCCCCGAACGTCCTGGCGCACTCATGCAATTCGTCAACTCCATGAGTCCCAACTGGAACATCAGTATGTTTCATTATCGCAACAACGGCGCAGATTACGGTCGCATTGTCGTAGGGATTCAAGTCCCCCCCGAAGACAAAGCCGACTGGGAAGCTTTCTTAGAAACCCTGGGTTATCAATATTGGGACGAAAACCAAAACCCAGCTTACAAACTCTTTTTGGGTTAGTTTATCAATGAGGACTAAATTGATAAGTGGGATTTGGTATTATTAGTTAACTTCAGCCATAAAGACTGAACTCAATATTTATTATATTTCTCGAAAAATGTAGCTGGCGAAATTACAAAAAGAGGGCGAAGAAACCCCACCCTCTTAACTGTCAAATTAACCTATTCCCACTCAATCGTTCCCGGTGGCTTGGAGGTGATATCATAAACTACGCGGTTCACGCCTTTGACCTCGTTTACCATGCGATTAGAAATGATTTCGAGTAACTCATAAGGGGCGCGAGACCAATCTGCCGTCATACCGTCTTCGCTGGAAACGAAGCGCAAAACCACCGGATGGGCATAAGTGCGTTGGTCTCCCATGACTCCGACACTGCGAATGGGGAGTAATACTGCAAAGGCTTGCCAGAAGTCGTGATATACGCCCTGTTTGGCGATTTCGTCGCGCACGATAAAGTCGGCATCCCGGAGGATATTAAGCCGTTCGGCGGTGACTTCCCCGATAATGCGAATGGCGAGACCCGGACCAGGGAAGGGATGACGGCGGACAATTTCTTCGGGTAAACCAATCGAACGGGCTAGTTTGCGTACTTCGTCTTTAAACAGTTTGCGGAGGGGTTCGACGAGTTTAAAGCGGAGGTTTTCGGGTAAACCGCCGACGTTGTGATGGCTTTTGATTTTGACGGCGACTCGTTCTCCGGTTTGGGGGTCTACGTTGGTGTCGGCGGATTCGATGACATCGGGATAGAGTGTACCTTGGGCGAGATAATCAAAGGGGCCGAGACGGTTGGATTCTTCTTCAAAGACGGAGATGAATTCGTGGCCGATGATGCGGCGTTTTTGTTCGGGGTCGGTTACGCCTATCATGGCTTTGAGAAAGCGATCGCGTGCATTAATATAATGAACGCCGATGTGAAATTGGCGATCGAAAATCTCTACAAGCCGTTCGGGTTCGCCTTTTCGCATGAAGCCTTGGTCGATGAACATACAGGTGAGTTGGTCGCCAATCGCTCGATGCAGTAAGAAAGCGAGAGTGGAGGAGTCAACACCGCCAGATAAGGCGAGAAGTACCCGTTTATCCCCCACTTTCGCCCGAATTTCGCGGATGGATTCTTCCACAAAGGCTTCCGTCGTCCAGGTGGGTTCGCAGTTGCAAACGTGATAAACAAAGTTGCAAATCAAGGCTTGGCCGCAAACCGAATGGACGACTTCTGGGTGAAACTGTACGCCGTAGAGCTTTTTATCGGGATGGGCGATCGCGGCACAGGTGGTATTCTCAGTATGAGCCAAGCGGTTAAAACCTTCGGGCAATGTCGTACAAGAATCGCCGTGACTCATCCACATGGTTGAGCCTTCTTCAACATTGGTGAGCAAATCGGTGGGATCGTCGATATACAAAGCCGCTTTGCCATATTCGGCGCGTTTAGCTCGTTCGACACCGCCACCAAGCTGTTTGACCATCAACTGCATTCCGTAGCAAACCCCCAATATCGGCAGACCCAACTGCCAGATTTCCGGGTCGCATTGAGGTGCTTTTGCGTCATAAACTGAACTCGGCCCCCCCGATAAAATAATGCCTTTAGGGTTGAGTTTTCGCAGTTGAGCGGCGGTGGTACGGTAGGATAAAACCTCTGAGTACACTTGGGTTTCGCGAATGCGACGAGCGATTAATTCTGAGTATTGCGAGCCAAAATCGAGAATAACGATCATTTGGCGATTAATGCGGGTGGGTAGTGTCTCTGAGGGCAGAGTTTCGGGATGGTTGCGGACTTGTTCTGTTGGGGTGGTCATTTCAGTTATCAGTTATCAGTCATCAGTTATCAATACCTTTGCCTAAAGCTAGAAGCCCGATCCCTGATTTTGGGTTTATTGCGGACTTTTGCCAAGCTAAGGGAGCGATTGCAAAGTTCCCCAAGTGAGGTAATGCCTGAAAAAGCAAGGGCAAATGGGGAGTTACTGGCTTTTGGTGGCGATCGCCCCTAAAACCGAATACGTTTAAGAAAAAACTTGCAAGAGAATAAGAGCGCAAGGGATACAATTTTTCCTAACAATTGTTGCCTAGAATAGTGACGGACAAGCCTTTTTATAGACAACATCAGAAATAATAGTTATTCAGAATATATTAGCATAACTGAGTTAGCAGTTTTGTGCCTTGGGAACTCATAACAATTATTTTACGATCGCGGTCGAATAAAATTGAACCTACGGTAACGGTGCGATCGCTTAATTTCTGAATATATGCTTGCGATCGCCGATCGATAGTCCCTGCAATGAATTGATAAAGGCGATCGCATCCCTGGGGATCGATTTGGCGTAAATATTGTAAAGCCGCTTCTGTGGTCGGACAACGCTGAATTTCGCGCAATACAGCCAGATCTAAACCCACCTCCACCCCACAAGCCACTAAAATCTCTAACCGCGCATCGGCAAGATGGTGATGGGTGTGAAAAATGCCCCCCGCCAGTTTAATCAACTTACCGTGATAGCCAAACAATAGCAAAGATTGAACGCGATCGCGAGCCGCAGCCACCAACATCGGCCCCAACCAATTCGCCGTCTTCAACAAGCGCTGCGGTTCAATACCAAGGGTTTGCGCTAAATTTAAACCATTTTCCCCAATACAAAAAACTAAATCTCGGTAAGATTGGGCTTTTTCTCTTAATTCCTCTTGATAAGCTGCCAATTGTCCGGGAGCGCTCAACGGTTGAGATATCCCCGTTGTACCGAGTAAAGATAACCCCTCAACCACCCCAAACGCTGCATTAGAAGTGCGTTGAGCCAGTTGACGACCTTCAGGTAAAATAATTGTCGCGATCGCGTCCTCCGTTGCCAAAATCAAAGGTTGGAGATTAGCCGCAAACAAGCGCTGTGCGTAGCGATAAATCGCCGCCTTGCCCTCTAAATCCTTACCGACACCTTCCCCCCCGCGCAACTCCAATTGACCCGTTCCTGGGCGAATACGCTCCACTAGCGCCCAAATCGGCGTATTGCGGGTGAGGTCGAGATTGTCCCCTGGAGCGCTGCGGGTAATGGCAAGCGCTTGATTTTCCCCCAGAATTGCCACTTGTTCGAGGGCAATCTCCACCCTTTCAGGAGGATTCAGTAAATTTACTGTTACCCTCGTTCGGGATTCCCCTTGTAAACACTGATAGGCCGCGATCGCGCTGGCGACAGCAAACACGGGTAAAGTATAACCAGGCGATCGCCCTACTGCTTCATTCATTTAGCGATTTTGTCTTCTCATCAGTCAGTCTTGCGGGTAAAATGCTATTGCATCAGACCCAATCAGTCTAGTTAACTTACATTAGGAGATCGCGCTCAGTGGATTTAACACGGATTCCCGCTCAACCCAAACCCGGAATACTCAATGTTTTAGTTGAAATTCCCGCCGGGAGCAAGAATAAGTACGAATTTGACAAAGACATGAACGCCATGATTCTCGATCGCGTCATGTTCTCATCGGTACAATATCCCTTTGATTATGGCTTTGTTCCCAATACCTTAGCCGAAGATGGCGATCCCCTCGATGGTTTGGTGATGATGGAT
Source organism: Jaaginema sp. PMC 1080.18 (assembly GCA_035968055.1). Classification (GTDB taxonomy): domain Bacteria; phylum Cyanobacteriota; class Cyanobacteriia; order Cyanobacteriales; family Spirulinaceae; genus Jaaginema. The sequence continues at coordinate 10,213 of JAWQFT010000103.1, forward strand.
CAACCCACCTTTCCCGGTTGTGTGATTGCCGTGCGTCCTTTAGGCTATCTCGAAATGATTGATGGAGGCGATCCCGACGAAAAAATGCTGTGCGTTCCCGCCGAAGATCCCCGCTATAGCAGCATCAAATCTCTAGAAGACATTGCCCCCCACCGTCTCGATGAAATTGCCGAATTTTTCCGTACCTACAAAAATCTCGAACATAAAAAAACCGAAATTCAGAAATGGCAACAAGGGGAAGCTGTGACCAAGCTCATTGAAAAATGTATCAAAGCCGGCTCCAAATAATCAAAGGCTGCTATTTTTGTGATATTACTCACAAGCGATCGCCAATAACCACGCTAAGATAAACAAACCTGGGGGAAATTCCCGACCGGGTGACAGGGTGCGAGTAAAAAGCAACTAAGGCGCGATCGCGATAGTTTCGACAAATTTTCCAAGATTGCATCGTCGCAACCAGGTAGCGTCAGCAGTAGTTACCCAAATCGTCGAACTTGCGTTCCGTACTCATGCTCAAATTGATTGACTTACGACTGGTCAGCACCAACAACTTTGGCTCAACTATGCTACCAGATGCTAAAACCAGCACCAAATGTAACAACGTCTCAAACTCATGGCCGGGAGGAGGAACACAGCGCTCGTGAACTTTGATGTTCTGTTTTGGGGAGTTCGAGATCAGATTGCCACTCCGGGCAAAGACACAGTGCGCTACGGCGGGAATACAGCTTGTGTCGAAATGCGCGTTGGCGACCATTACTTGGTGTTTGATGGCGGTACGGGATTGCGCCAAATGGGACTAAGCTGGCTCAAACACCTCCCCGTCGAAGCCCACCTATTTTTCACCCACTGTCACTGGGATCGCATTCAGGGATTTCCCTTCTTTGTTCCCGCCTTTATTCCCATCAATCACCTGCACATTTACGGCGCAACTGCTAGTAACGGCTCGTCTTTTGAACAACGCCTCCACGAGCAAATGCTAGGGCCCAATTTTCCCGTTCCCATTCAGGTGATGCAGTCGAAGATGAAGTTTTACGATATCACTGGGGCTGAAAAGAAGGAACTGGGGGATATTGCCATTGAAATGCAGTTTCTCAACCGCCAGCATCATTCTTTGGGTTATCGAGTTAATTACCAAGGAAAATCGGTAGTTTATGCCACGGGAACGCGACTTCAAGAACAACAAGATGGCGCTGAAGCCGAACGTAACCGGGAAGCCTTTTTAACCCTCGCTCATCATGCCGATCTGTTGATCTTAGACGCACCGCGAGTATCTTGGGAATGTGCCGACACCCCCCAAACCTATGAAGCTAACCAACAACTGTGGCGTAAAAGTGTAACTTGGGCTAAAGATGCTAGAGCCAAACAAGTTGTTGTGTCTCTCCACAGTCCCGACAGCGACGACGATAAGCTCGATAAAATCGAACAGAAAATGCAAGAGATTTATCCTCACCTGACTTTAGCTCGCGAGGGTATGGCGATTACGATTCAATAAAAATCAATAGAAAAAACGCGATCGCCTGCTTTGTACTGCAAAGGGGGCGCTTTCTTATAAAGCTATATTATCCCTCCGACGATCCATATCACTACTATCTCCGTTTGCGATCGCATCATAACGTAACTGGGATCGCGAAAAATCTTGACCAACTTCACGATTCCTTGATGAAAGCGATCGCGCCTGATTCTGAAGAATCGCGAGATACTAAGAATATGGTCGAAATCAATTTAAAGTTATGTTAATACAACTGCAATTAATACCAGGGGCAATCTCAGAAATGCTGGCTTCAGTAAGCGATACGGGAATGCTAACCTTGAGCGATCGCTACGGTTTGCTCGCTGCCACTTTGGATGATACCCTCACCGAAGAAGAACGTCGTGCTATCAATCGCTTAATAAGAGCCGTTGTACGAGGAAAAGTCAAAATTGCCTCCTCCTAAACCCTAAAAGTCCCTCATTTTCCCTAAAAATTGCGGATAATCATGCTGAGTTAGAGAAAAAATGACTTTGTTGTGCCAAGATCGGTTTTATCCCAAATTACCAAAAAGTAGCCCGCCGTAGTATAGCGGGCTTTTTTACAGGAAATTTACACCCAAAAATTGTGGCTCTTAGCGATGCTTTTGAATCAGCGCTTCTACTTGAGCAACAGCCGCCGTATTCCCTTGAGCTTGATACAAACTACGAGCCTTTTCCAAAACTTCAAAAGCTTCGGAAAAACGACCGCGACCAATCAAAGCTGCACCGAGTTTATGAAAGCCCGTGGGGTTTTCTGGGTTTAATTCCGTGACGCGACGAAAGGCAATCACAGCCAAGAGATATTCTTCCTCGTCTAACAAAAATTCCCCGATAGTCCCTTGAATTTCGGCATTTTCCGGGTCGAGAAAAGCGGCTTCTTGAAAAGCCTTTTTCGCGGCTTCTAAGTTACCTTGCGTTTGCAGCAAGCGACCCATCTCTAAGTGGACTGTCGCGTTACGAGGATCGACGCGAGCTACTTCTCGCAATGTGGCTAAACCGGCATCGGTATTGCCCAGTTTGATTTGGGCGATCGCGAGTTGTTGTAGAATCGCGCTATTATTCGGCGCTTGCTCCACAGCAGAAGCCAGTAAAGTCGCAGCTTCTTGGAATTTCCCTTGTTCGAGAAGGGTGTTCCCCAGCAAGGCGTAAACTTGACTGTATTGGGGGTCGATTGCGATCGCGCTTTCATACGCTTGGATCGCTTCATCGTACCGTCCCGCACGCAACAAAACAATCCCCAACCCTAGATAATTATTAATGGCATTGGGTTGGAGATTCGCCGCTTGACGATAGGCATTAGCCGCTTCGTTGTAGTTTTGGTTTTTTGCCAGGGAATAGCCCAAAGCATAGTAAAAATCGGCGTTATTGGGGTCGCGAGCTAAAGCCTGACGATAAGCTTCAATGGCTTGAGGGTAACGACCTTGTTGAGCGTGAAGATAACCCAAGCCGGAGAAAATCCGAGGGTTATCATTGTCTAAGCTGGCCGCTTGTTGATAAGTCGCGATTGCGTTCATGTAATCGCCAGCATCAACTAATTCTCGACCCCGACGCAGCAATTCGTTGAGTTGTTGACGATTGCTATTTTGACTGAGCAATAGGGGCGAACGGTCTTGAGCAAAAGCAGGTACAACGGCTACATTTTGACTAATGAGTAAGCCAGCGAGCAATGATGTACCAGTTGTGAGGAAGATCGATTTAAACACGGCGTGTTGACTTCATAAAAGTTCGATTAAATTCACCAATATTAACATATTGGTTCAACTTGGCGATCGCGCTTCCCCCAGCAAACGCCGAATTTAAGGGAAATATCCTCTCAAGCTCGGTAATTTTGACGAAGGCGATCGCGAGCATTGTGGTACTCTTTTCGGAGTTATTGGCAACAATCCGCATCCGATTCAGATTATCCAACAGTTTGCCACTCAACGAGTTTCTGAGATAACGACGCAGGGTTTCTTGTTGGCTGTTCCCGTTGAGAGGGATTCTTGCGGCTGGACGTTCGAGCCGCTTGGGATGAGGGCGGCGTGGGATCGCGATCGCACCATCCCAACGGTTGACAAAAAGCAGGAATTGTGCTAGCAAAAACTGTTATCGCTGCCATGCCCAAACACAGCAGGATAATCGCGATCGCAATCCGGCGATAATCGTAGCGAGGTGGGGGTAGAGGTTCTTGCCATTCCTGGGGCAAATCCCGGCGCGGTTCTGGCGGTAAAGCGGCTAACACCGCCGCCGCCGTTTGCCAGCGCTGGTTGGGCTTTGCTGCCACCATTCTGTCTAAAACGCGAGCGAGATGGGGGCTAACTTTACACCAACGCCGCCATTGCCAACGCTGTTGCTGGGTATTGTAAAGCTGACTGGGTAATTTACCCGTGAGTAACACCAATGCCGTTGCTCCCAAGGCATAGAGATCGCTATGGGGGTAGCATTGTCCTTGGGCTAGTTGTTCGGGGGGGGCATAGCCGAACTTCCCCGCCGTTGCTGGGGGAGAATTGCCCTCCAACAGCATAGCAACGCCAAAATCAATCAACATTAACGGGCTGCCCCTCCGAGGCTGCATAATATTATCGGGGGAGATATCGCAGTGAACAATGCCGCAACGGTGGAGATAATCGAGAACCGGGAGGAGCGATCGCAACCAACGAATTATTTCCCCTTCACCGAGAGTTTGCTGACGAGCTTGGCGATTTTGCAAAATAGCTTGATAGGTTTGACCTTCAATATATTCTTGGACGAGAAATAAACGCCCCTCGCTCTCAAAAGTTCCCAAAAAACGCGGAATTTGCGGGTGAGAAAGGCGCTGTAAGATTGCTGCTTCCCGCTCAAAAAAAGCCCGACTTTGTTGCGACAATGTTGAATTGTGGGGATCGCAGCTAAACTCCTTGAGCAAGCAAAGCTGATTTTGGCATTCGTCCCCAGCGAGATAGGTGCGTCCGAATCCCCCCGACGCGATCGCCTCTGCAATGCGATAACGTTGATTTATTAATGTTCCCGACGCGATCGCTGCTGTTACCGTCACCCGATGCCTGCACCTCTTCTTTTTTAGTTAATCATGAAAAAACTGATTTGCCCCAAATGTCGCAATCTCTTACAATCTATTATTTATTCAGGGATAGAAGTCGATCGCTGTCAAAACTGTGCAGGCATTTGGTTTGACGCTCTCGAAGCCGAAGCTCTCAAACACATCCACGGTTCGGAAAGTTTAGACCAAGGCAACCCCCACATCGGCAGTTATTACGATCGCATCTCCGGCAAAATGAAATGCCCTCGCTGTCAAGCAAATCTACGGCGAATGCTGGATATTGACCGTTATAGCATCTGGTACGAGCGGTGCGCTCGCTGTAGCGGCATTTGGCTCGATGCGGGAGAATTCAGTAAATTCAAGCAAAATTTCCGCTCTCAAAGTTTGCGATCGCGATCGACACTCCCTCCATCTTATCAGCACCTCAAAGGTAGCAGGCCGCAAAGAGTCATCCCAGACGGGGAAAACCAGAACAAGGGCAAAGAAAATCATTGAATTTTGTCCCCCAAGGATTAAGCTTGGTACACTGAATTTATACTGCAAATCATAGGAGAAATAGCGTGTTAGACGAAGCAGCAAAGAAAACTCTGTTGCGTAAAATTCCCCACGGACTTTATATTTGTGGAGTCAAAAATGGCGAAGAAATGAATGGATTTACCGCCAGTTGGGTCATGCAATCTTCCTTCAAACCCCCCATGATTATCAACTGCGTCAACCAAAGTTCTGGCTCTCACGAAATGCTAAAACAAAGTGGTGTTTTTGCCCTTAGCTTTTTAGAAGAAACCCAAAAAGACGTAGCGGCTCAATTTTTTAAGCCACAAAGTCGCGTCGGTAATAAATTAGCCGATATTGAATTTAAAATAGGAGAAGCCACAGGCTGTCCTATCATTGTGGATTCTTTAGGTTTTATTGAATGTAAGGTTGTAGATGCCCTCGACCAAGGAGATCATACAGTATTTTTAGGAGAAGTGATTGCCGCCGGAATTCATCGCGAAGGTAATCAACTTTTACTCGAAAAAACAGGTTGGAATTACGGGGGATAAGCCCCAACTTTTATAACATGATTTGGAGGTTTTGAAAATGCCATTAATTAAAGTTCAATCTTCCCTTCCCGCTCCCGAAAAAACTAAAGTTGAAGGTTTACTCAAAACGCTTTCTGGGAAATTAGCTCAACATTTAGGCAAGCCAGAGTCTTATGTCATGACAGCTTTTGAGCCAGATGTTGCTATGACATTTGGCGGTACAACCGATCCGGTTTGTTACTTAGAAGTCAAGAGTGTTGGCTCAATGAAACCGACGCAAACTCAAGACATGAGTGCCGATTTTTGTCAAGAAATCAGCGAAACTTTGGGGATTCCCATCAAGCGTATTTATATTGAGTTTGCCGATGCTAAGGGCGCAATGTGGGGCTGGAATGGCTCAACTTTCGGTTAAGTTGTAACGGAAAAACTCGGAGCGACAATTTGTAGATTAGTCGTAATGCAACCCAGACCAAAAACGTCTGGGTTTGCCTTCAATTCTGACTATTTTGTGGCTTATTTCCCGTCATGTTGTCAACTCCCTCGCTAATCTGGAAACATAACCACTGTTTGAGAACTCCAGTTTGCGCGGTCAAATACCAACTTAATATAGATGGGAAACTAGATTTTAAATTCCGACGAATTCAAGAAATTTGCCGTAACAAAAAAATAGACGTTTATCCTTTACGACTTATTAATGTCTGGTCTAAAAATTTACCCCGTTAAATATGCAGATGACCCTAATATTCAAAACATTCGTTACACTGTGTTTCAAGTCGAACAAGGAGTTGACGCAGCCTTAGAATTTGATGGCAAAGACGCAGAATGCGAACATCTCATTGCTTATCAAAATAACACGGCTGTAGGAACGACGCGACTGCGAAAATTAAACCCCACCACCCTCAAAATTGAACGATTAGCCGTGATTCCTTCAGCAAGGAAACAAGGAGTGGGGACAGCCTTAATGGAAGCAGCAATTCAGTGGGGACGCGATCGCGGCTATACTCGGATTACCCTCAACGCTCAAAGTTATATCCAGTCCCTTTACCGTAAACTAGGATTCGAGCCAGTAGGAGAGGAGTTTCTCGAAGCTGGAATTGTGCATATCAAAATGAGTCAAATTTTGCCAAAACCTTGAAAAGTTTAACAAATCTCCCTAAATTTTTTCACTCTGATTATTTGATACTGGGGAGCTTTTGGTTACTGAGTATTATACGCGATCGCCTTTGGATTTATCTCGATCGGGGGATTCCAGCTTGGGATCAAACTCATCATCTCACCGGAACGCTTAACTATTACCAAGCCTTACAACATCCCGCTTTCTTCTCCTCAGAATGGTGGCAAAACTTGTGGATGTTATCGAGCAAAAATCCGCCCCTAACTTACATTTTAGGGGCAGGAGTGCAAAGTATTTTCGGTCGAGGGCCAGACCAAGCTTTGTGGATTATGCCCCTTTTCAGTGCTATTTTGATGGGGGTCGTGTACGCTCTCGGCAATCATCTCTTCCAGCGTCCCGTCGGCTTATTTGCGGCTATTATTTGCCTCGTTATTCCCGGCTTATATCCCTACACCCTACAATTTTTACTCGACTATCCCCTCACTACCACCATTGTTGCTGGTTTTACCGGACTGATTTTCTGGCAAGATGCAAAAACACCTCAAAAACAATGGCTTTGGGCGGCTTTTTGGGGAATTTGTCTCGGTTGCGCTTTCATGATTAAACAAGGGGCATTATTCTTCTTATGCTTTCCCCTCATTATTGTTAACAGTAACTACTTGCGGCATCGTTGTTGGAGACGTATCGCTCAAAGTGCGATCGCGTTTACACTAGCAGGAATTATCTTGATTCCCTGGTATCAAACCAACTGGATTTTCTTTATCGGCAACTACCAACAAGGTATCGTAGGGGCAGGAGCCAAAGAAGGCGATCCTACCTGGCAAACTTTAGCAGGATGGTGGTATTATCCCAGTCGATTGCCTGGTGTTGTCACTTTCCCGTTGCTAGTTGTCGCTTTAGGAGGGGGACTACTCGCATTATGGTATTGGTACAAAAAAAGGCAAATTTCTGTAAATTTCCCGCGAGGACTGAAAAACGCCGGATTATACCTCTTACCCGCTTATATTATCGCCACCATCTTCCCGAATAAAGACATTCGCTACATTATGCCAGCTTTCCCCTTCTTAGCCATATTACTGGCTTGGGGACTGAGTTTGTGGCCGCAAAAATGGCGCAGTCTGCGTTGGGGAACAATCGGAATTTTGAGTGGGTTAATGTTGCTGAACTTATTTCCCATCGGGTTACAAAGTCTAGCCAATACACCATTTTATCCCGATACGCGATCGCCCGTTCCCCATACCGAGATCGTCCAAAGCATTATCGAGAAAACCCCTCATCTGCAAGCGACTGTCGGTGTAATGCCCAGTACGCCTCAGCTTAACCACAATAACTTCAACTATTACGGCGCATTAGCCGATTTTCAAGTATACGGACGCGAAGTGGGGGTACGCGATCGCTATCTCGCCCAAGACCTACAAGCACTCGATTGGTATCTTACCAAAACCGGAGACTTAGGAGCAATCGGAGACATCCAACTCCGGACGATTCAACAAATCGAAAACAGCCCCGACTTAACCCTACATCACACCTGGGAACTCGCCGACACCAGCCTGGTTAAACTGTACCAGCGCCAAAATCCCCCCATCCAAATCGAACTCAATGCCTCCCCAGAAAGCGATCGCCTGGGACTCAAAAATATTATTATCCCCCCCAGCGCTCCCCCAGGACAAC
>JAWQFT010000104.1:0-18470 GCA_035968055.1 Jaaginema sp. PMC 1080.18
ATGAGGGTGGGGACGGTGATATTGCTGAGTCCGGTATCGCCAAAGAGGAGGGAGGTGACGGGGGAGAGGGCGATCGCGCCTTTAACTCTTTCATCCCGCAAGTTATACTCGTTTTCGGGTAAGCCTGCCGCTTGACATTGCGCCCACAAGCCGAGGTTGGAAGCGAGGGTTTGGCGTTGGGGACACCATTCTTTGAGGTATTCGAGTTGTAATGTACCGCCAGCAATACTGAGGGCTGTCGCGCCGCCTAGGGAGTAGCCGAGGACTAAAACGTTGTCGGTGGCGATTTTGCCTTGTAAAGTGTTGCGGCGTTGGTTGAGTTGGGCGAGAGAGTCGAGGACGAAACTGAGGTCTTGGGTACGGTAAAGGAATTCTTCGGGTTGCAGGACTTTGAGGGTATCGAGGACAGCCGGAATTGCTACTTTAGGGTCAAAAAATCGTTCGAGATAGCTGCCGTTGCTGCCGGGATGTTCGGGGACGGCGACGATATAGCCGTGGGAGGCAAGGTGTTGGGCGAGGTATTGTAACTCCTCGTTGACGGAAAATAAGCCGTGAGAGAAGATAATCAGGGGTTTAGTGGCGGTAGCGCGGTTGGAGAAGTAAAGATCGACCGGGATAGCGCGATCGCGTTCGGTATCATTCAAAGTCAAAGAACGCTTTTGTACTTTAGCATTTCCCGGTTGGGTCGGGTCAAAAGGGAGATCGAGGTCGGGACGATTGGGAGTGAGTTGGGGTGCAATTTTGAGCATAAAGACTTGAGTCCGCCAAAAATCTCGGTTAAAGTTCTGTACAACTTGGAAAGTGTTGTCGAGTTCGAGTTCTAGCTGTTCGTCAGGATAAGCTTCAATGATACCTAATAGCGAAATTCCTTCAGATTTAAGAGCGCTTTGGGTAAGAGCGCGGCGAACTTTAAAGAGTTGAATAACATCTTCTTCGGGGGTGAGGGACGCGATCGCGCTCAATACCCTACGACCCGTGACAGTATCCAGAAAATTCCGTATAATTACAGAATCAACTTCTACTTGAGTTTGTAGTGCTTCGAGAACTTGTTGTTGTTGCTCAGGAGATAAAATTGCGACCAAAGTTTTTAAGTTGTCGGGGACAACTTCTGTCGTAGCCCAGGTTTCTAATTCGCTCAAGGCAACAGTTTGCTGAATTTCACCATATTTCAATATTAGAGTTTGGGCGGCGATCGCCGGTCTTGAAATTCCAAAAATTGGCCAAGCTGCGATCGCGGCAATCCAAGCTAAACAAAGTTTATTCATCTACAAAGTCCTTTTTTCCAGCCCAACAATAGGTTTATCGATTTTTTATTATCGATGACAATTCCCAATATTCTCTTTTTTTCAAAATTTTTTAGCGAAAAGAGAATATCTACCCGCCTACAGATTAATAGCCCGTAGATTTACGGAATACTGAAATCATGAATACACTTATTAAGCCATAAAATGATACATAAATTATCAATATTTTTCGGGATGGCTTTGCTGGGTAGCATCTTACCAACCTCAGCCCAAGCTGCTAGTTTCAGCAATCTCTATGTATTTGGAGATAGCCTTTCAGATACAGGGAATATTTCGGGATTTACTGGTGGTATTTTTCCCCCAACTCCTTATGTCGATGGACGCTTTAGTAACGGCGATATTTGGATCGATTATCTGGCGCAGGATTTAGGCTTAACCAGTCCCACTCCTTTTGCCTCTGTTAGTCTGGGAACGCCCTCCACCAATGGTATTAACTTTGCTTTTGGAGGTGCGACAACGGGTACTTCTAACACAATTAGTTCGCAATTTCTCAGTTTATCCGAACAAGTGCAAGCGTTCAGTACCTTATCTGGTGCGGGAGTTCCCCTAGACCCTAATGGATTATACGCAATTTGGGCGGGAGCGAATGATTATCTGCCCACGAGCAGTAGTTTTACCCCCTACTCCGATCCCAATACTCCCGTATCAAATATAGAGACTGCGATCGCTAATTTAGCCAATTTAGGAGCAAAAAACTTCCTCGTTGTCAATTTACCCGACTTAGGAGCAACCCCCTGGATTTCTGGCCGTGGTGTGAGTAGCATTAACGATGTGAAAGGTTATAACCCTAATGGGATTGACCCCAATGGCAACCTCGTTCAACAATTCAGTCAGTTAACGCGATCGCACAATCAACTATTATCCCAGTCAGTCAGTAACTTGCGATCGCAGTTCGGCCCGGAGGTCACCATCGCCGAATTTGACGTATATGCCGCTTTTAACGAAGTATTGAACAATCCGAGCAACTTCGGCTTTAGTAATGTCGCCGATCCTTGCATTTATACCGGAATGTGTGCCATTTCTCCCAGTACCCAAGCAGAATACTTTTTTTGGGACAATAATCATCCCACTACTCGCGGCCATCGAATCACGGCTAACTACGCATTTACCGCTTTAACTGAGGAATTTTCCAAACCCCATCCCCAACCCGTAACCGCGACCGAACCTGCCTCTGGTTGGGGTATCCTCGCAGTGGGGATAGTTTGTGTTGGTGGTACAATTCACCGTTATCGAGGCAATAAAAACCGTAAAATAGGATAAAAAGCCCATTATCCCCGAATATCTCCCGAACAACAGTCAATTTTGCCGAAAAGCCTTTCTTCGGCCAACCCGCCTCTATCTCAAGGTAGACGACTAAAAGCAGAGAGCTTGTTACTTTTGCCAGTAGTATATTTCTTCCGCCACCCGTTTGAGGCGGCGGAGTTGGGCTTTCATGTCAGCTTTTGTCCAATTTTTGGCAAACAAATTGAAACCCCAACTCACAACCGGATTGGGAATCTCAAACTCAAAACGGTTCAGTAAATAAGTTCCGGTAGCATTTGGCTGACATTCCCAGCGATCGCGTCCGCAAAAAAAGCCTTCAAACTGCCAAACCACTAATCCCGGTTCTCTGGCCACAACGACATTTTTGAGAGTGGGCTGCACCACAGGAATTTGTACCACAAAGCGGCTACGACTTCCTAAATCTGTACTCCATTCTCCCACAGACTCGCAGCGTAGCGCGGGGTTGAGCCATCGGTGCATTAAATCGCGATCGGTGATACATCGTTCAACGACAGTAGAACTGGCTTGGATTTGAATCGCTTGTTCAAAAACTTGGCGAACTGACATAATTGTGGCTATTTTGCTCCTGCTGCTTAAAAATGCCAAAGGGAATTGTGACATTTGGTGTTGCTGACCACTTTAATCCTTGAGTTAGACGCGATCGCGCAGTAACCTGTACCCAAGCATGAATATCTTGTCATTGCAATGCCCCCTGTAAAACCATTCAATTGATTGTTTGTTTCACCTATGACCGATTTTCTTAATATAGTGTCCCAATGGCACACCTTTCCTATTTTGACGCAGGTTAGTAGCTGGTCAACACCTGATGTCTTCTTAGGAACCAGTGCCATTAGCAATACCCTCGACACCGAAGCCCCTGGTTTTCTAACGAGCGTCCTTGGAGTGGGTTTAGCGAATGACGTTTGGAATATCATCACCGCCATTATTATTTTAGTGGTCGGTTGGATTATTGCCTTGATTGCCAAAGCGATCGTCAAAGGCTTGCTAAGCAAAACCACCATCGACAACAAAGTTGCAAGCTGGATGACGGGAAACAGTAGCGAAACTATCCCGATTGAAGAATGGATAGCCAAAGTTGTTTACTGGATTGTTCTCTTATTCGCCGTTATCGCGGCTTTAGAAGCCCTAGAACTACAAGAGGTATCCCGACCTCTGCAAATTCTACTCAACGAAGTCACGGGCTTTTTACCGAAGATTGGCGGTGCATTGATTTTACTGGCCATTGCTTGGTTGATTGCCACCCTCGTCAAATCCTTAGCAGTACGAGCGCTGAACGCGGTTAATATCGACGAACGCCTCGGTCAGCAAGTTGAAGAAACCCCCCGTACAACTCCCAGTACAGTTCCCGGTACAACTCCCGGTACAACCCCTGTTACAGCCCCCGGTACGAGAACCCAACAATTTTCCCTCAGCGAAACTATGGGAAATACGTTGTATTGGTTCATTTTCTTGCTATTTTTGCCCGCGATTCTCAATACCTTAGAACTCGAAGGCACACTCGAACCCGTACAAGAATTACTCAACGGTATTCTCGGCATTCTACCCAACATCTTCGCCGCCATTATTATTGGCGCAATTGGTTGGTTGGTGGCTCAAGTGGTGCGTCGTATCGTGACGAATTTGCTCACTGCGACGGGTATTGACCAAATTGGAGGGCGTTTTGGCATTTCTGGCACAACACAATCGCTCTCGTGGATTTTAGGGACGATTGTCTACGTTTTAATTCTAATCCCCGTCGCGATCGCAGCCCTGAATGCCCTCGAAATCCGAGCTATTTCTGCCCCGGCTGTAGAAATGCTTGAAGTGGTCTTAGAATACCTGCCACAACTGTTCTCTGCTGCTATTGTTCTCGTCCTGTTCTGGGTGGCCGCGCAATTTATCTCCGAGTTGGTTAGCAATATCTTGACCAGCATTGGTTTTAATAATGTTTTCCGGTGGTTGGGTTTACCCGAACCCAGAGGTACGCAACCCACACCTTCGGTTGTAGATGCGTTTCCGGCTGACCCCACCACACCTCCACCGAGTACCCCAGCATCTGTGAGTACGACTACCCAGAAAACCCCTTCTGAGGTGGTTGGGATTATCACCTATGTGGCAATTATGCTGCTGGCGGTCTTAACGGCGGTAGACATCCTGCAAATCCCGGCTCTGACTGCGTTAGTATCGGGTTTAGTCGTGATTGCGGGTCAAGTGTTAGTCGCTTTGATTATTTTTGCGGTGGGCTTGTATTTAGCGAATTTAGCCTTTACTGTAATTACCAGTTCGGGCGATCGCCAAACCCGGATTTTAGGCCAAGCGGCTCGCGTTGCTATTGTCGCCCTTTCAATCGCCATGGCCTTGCGACAAATTGGGATTGCTACCAGTATTGTTAATCTAGCATTTGGTTTACTCTTAGGAGCAATTGCGGTCGCGATCGCTCTGGCTTTCGGTTTAGGCAGTCGCGAAATTGCTGCCGAACAAGTGCGCGCATGGCTCAACGATTTCAAAACTAAGGGTTAATATTTAACCCAATTATTGCAGCGTTTCTCTAACGTTGATTCTCTGGACTTTGAACCGGGTGTTGCTCATAAGGTTGCATTCGTTTGAAGTCCAGTTTTTGTTATGGGTCGTTTACAATAAAATAAGCAAAGTATTAAGTGCTTATTAGGTGTTTATATTATGCTCGATCTCACCAAAGATATCCGTTCCCTAACCGAATTCAAACGCAATACCACCGAACTTGTCGAAAATCTCAAGCGAACTAAACATCCCTTAGTTTTAACTGTCAATGGTAAAGCCGAACTTGTCGTCCAAGATGCCGAATCTTATCAAGCCTTACTCAATGCGGCTGAACTTATAGAAACCCTCAAAGGCATCAAACGCGGGTTAGACCAAATGCAAGAAGGACAAGGCAAAACTGCTGAAAATTTCTTCGCGGCAATGTTCGACCAAATTGATGATATTCAATGAGTGACAAATATCAAATTATTATTCAGCCTTCAGCAGAACAAGGTATAAAATTTATATAGTAATTTCATTTTCAATGCTGACTGCCGACTGCCCAAAAACTGATGACTGATTACTGATGACTGATAACTGAACTAACGTGAGCCGCAGCTAGAAAAGTCGTAGAAAAAGTTTCCCCCACCGTTTCTAATAATGTTTCACCTATTGCTATAAACAGATTTTGGCGAGTTTGATTATCTAAAGCAATGTAAGGAGATAAGGTACTCAGTAAGCCCAAATAATCTGCAATAGTGTAAGTCTTTTCTCCGATAACATGAGTGAAAACAATATTAGTAAATAAGCCAGAATCCTCTAATTCTTGGGTGAATTGTTGGAGATTTTCGAGATGATTTGTGCCGCTAATCACATTCATTAGAGAGGGTTCATATTTTTCGTGAACTGTCCGTAATGCCTCGCAAACCGCTTGATTCGGCTGTGGGGGGACGTTCCAAAGTAAAATGAGTTTGCCGGGGTTTCTCAGGGCTGCTGCGGCTTTCTGACAGCGAATTTCGGGAGATATCCAGTGGAAAGAACTGGCGGCTAAAACGGCATCAAAAGAGTGAGGCGCGATCGCGTATTCTTCAAAGGTAGAGTTAATAATCTCGACATCGGCATAGGTGCGACAATTGTGTTGCGCGATCGCCCAGGCTTCTCGACTCGGTTCTAACGCAACTATCCGAAACCCCCGTTCTGCAAAGGCTTGGGTCGCAATTCCCGGGCCGCAACCCAGTTCCAAAATGCGGGCTTGGGGAGGCAGTTGTGCTAATTCTAGCACTTTTTCGAGCAGAGCTTGGGGATAACGAGGACGAGTTTTGTCATAGGCTTGAGCAACATTAGAATACCAGCTTTTTTTCTCGCTCAAGTCTTTTTCGTAAATGCTTTGGAGAATTTCCTCAAAGTTATTCATAAGTAGATTAATTAAAGTTTTGCTATTTTATCGCTTAAATAGCAAGTTGGGGGATCAAAAGGAGTAAGATAAAACTAGCGAAAATAATAAACGCTCTACATCGGACTTCTCTATGACAACCAATCCGAAGCAAAAAACGCGGTTACTCCTCAATCTCTGGAATTTGGGAGGAACTGAAACAGCCGTGAATCAAGGACAACTGAATAAGCAAGTCAAACTCAGTCGCGAAACAAGTAAAGATTACCAAACAATCTACACAGAATTAGAAACAATCGGCGCAATTTCCTGTAATAAAGTTAAAAGTACCACGAAAATAACTTTAACTGAAAAAGGCTTACAACTCCTCGCAGAAAGTCTCGAAAGTCCTGAGTTTCAATACAGTCCTCGTCAGCGAGTGAGGACTAAAGATTTCAATGCGTTATTGAATTGGCTTCGTTGGAGTAGCGAAGTAGGGCGTTTACAAATCAGTTCAGATGGGAACAATAAGACTGAAGATCGTCAAATCCGTTCCTATGAAGAATTTAAACCCGTGGCTTTGGCTGTTTATGACCAACTCAACCAGGACTACAACTTAGACCACTTAATCCCAATTTACCGTATTCGTCGCACCATTGGCGAGATCGTCTCCCGTTCCCAGTTTAACGAGTGGATGCTCGAAATGCAGGCTAACGACATCATTCAGCTTATCGGAGATCAAGCTGTTGATGTCACTCTCGATCAACTCGAAGACTCGATTAGTACTAAATTAAGCGGTTTACGTTTCTTTGTCAAACGTTTGGATATTGAAACTTAATTGGCCTGATATCGCAGCTTTAATCCTTCTGACAATTCATACCAAGGAAACATCATGACCACCGAACAAATCCATACAATCATTGCTCAAAACAACCCCTTTCGACGCTTAACTGTTGCCAATAAACAAAGCATCTGGAGTCAAGAGTTTTTCGACCTTCCGGTACTCAATGATAGTGCTTTTCGGACAATAATCGAAACAGTTAAAGCGGTTAAAAATAAAAATCATCCCACTGGAAAAAATGTTAGCATCACCCTAACTGGGGAAGTAGGAATTGGTAAAACTCATCTGATTGCTCGTCTTCGTAATAGTTTGATTAAAAACGGTACAGCATTATTTTCTTATGCCAATGTTAGTAGTTATGGTAGCGAAGAATTTATCAATTCTAGTTTTTTACGCAACTTAGCCAGCGATTTTGAACGTATTGGTAGCCAGGGCGTGATGCAATGGCAAGAAATAGCTGCTTGTTTGTTTAATAGTTGTAGAAGCAGAACCTTTTCTCCTGCAAGTATTGTTCGTGGTTTTGACCAGTCTTACCAAACTCAACAGAGTAATAACAGAGATATTATAAACTTAATTGTTCGTAAACTTTCCCAACAAGGACTTCGCGTAAACCCTTACCTCTTACGAGCTATTATCTGGACATTATCAGAAACTTATCAATTCTATGCCGTTGAATGGTTAAAAGGGAATGAAATTGACGAGCAAAATGCTAAAGCAATGGGATTAACAACTAATCTAAATCAATCTCCTACTGAAAAAGAAGCAGAAGCTTTTGAGCGAATTAAACAGATTCTACAAATTGCTGGGAAATGTAAATCTATTGTTATCTGTTTTGATGAATTTGACGAAACCAAAATTACGACTTTTGGTCAAACTCAAGCTCATCTTATCGCGAGTTTAATCAAGTCTTTAATGGATAATATCGAGCAACCTGAAGATAACTATGGTATGATTATCGTTACCTTTATGTTTGCTTCGATTTGGCGACAACAAATTAGTACTGTGTCAGCGAGTTCTGCGGTAAGCGGCGGTACAGTCGATCGGCTATCAACAGCAACTAAAGGACAACCTATTTCTCTAGAATATCTCAATCAAGAATCTACAGTTCAATTAATCGAATTTATTTTACAAAAAAAGCTGTACGAACCTCAAAATATTACTCCTCCCGATTCCGTTTACCCATTCGATCGCAATGAATTAGTACAGTTAGGACAGGAAAAACCCACAATTCGCCGTATCCTCAATTGGTGTGCTAAAAACTTCAAAGTCGATACAACTACCTCTGCTGTTACAACTACTCTGGAAGCTCGCTTTAAACAAGCACTTGAAGAAGTCGATAGTATCACTAAACAAGATTATCTCGAAGACAATATCTTGATCAGTCAGGCTCTATATTTTAGCTTTGAGCAGTTAATTAACCAACCCTTAGAAGGAGAAACTTCGACAGGACAAACGTTGAATCAGTTAGTCGTCCAAGAAGTTAACTCAAATGTTGATGTTGTTGATGCGAGTGCAGAAACAGAAGCGGGAAATAACGGAGGTTGGATTAATTTCAAAGTCAAAGGCCAAGAAAACGGCGAAGAATTTATCATTGGTGTTGCTGTCATTCAACAAGATAGCGCTCGCAGTGCTGGTGCAGGCTTAAAACGTTTAACAGCTTATCAACGTTTTGGTTTGACTCGTGGTTGTTTAGTTCGTTCTAAGCATAAAAAATTAGGAACGCATACTCAAGCTTTCCAATATCTCCAAAAACTTGTGGAGGGCTGCGGAGAATGGGCTTATTTGGAAGAAAGCGAAATTCGTCCTTTGCTAGATTTAAAAACCCTGTATGACAACTGCGAGACTTACCAACTTACTCCCGAACAAGTAAGCGAGTTTGGTCAATCTTTGCTCATGGAAAATCCTTTACTGCGGGAGATTTTGAGTAATCCTTCAGGAGAAATCGATCCCGATAGTTTAACCGAAGACTCTGACGATTCGTTTGCTTCTACTAGCGACGAAGATTTAGAAGATGATGCTGAGTCTGACAGTGTAGATGAAGCAATAGCAGCATTTCTAGGCAATTCTAATTAAATCAATGCAGCAACTCACAATTTGTTTACCAACCCCAGAAGTAGAAGCTTTAATTCAAGGACGAGAAATTATAGCTTTACCAGCTTTATTTCTGCGTCCTAGGCAGATTTTCTTGCTGTATCCTACCCCTTCTCCGGCTGAAACAAAAGCTGATTATCGTCCCGGTTTTGAGTCTCATCATCCCGAAACAACCCCGGATAAAGTGACGCTTTTGGGGTTTGCAGAATGTCAACAATGTCAAATCATTGAGGATTCTCAGGAATTGGAAAGACTGTCACAATTGACAATGTGGACAAAACTGGGATTAGAGCAGCAATTAGCAACGCGATCGCGCTTATTTTTTGCCTATCTCCGAGTATATCGCTTACCCGAACCTAGAGAAATCCCTTTCAACCCAGAAGCCCTCGACACACTGGGCAAATTCTTAGGAATAGCCACAAAAGTAGACTTCAACAATCGCAATTATCCCGTCCTCGATAATACTATTTTCGCGCAACGTCAATCTCGCATCAGCCAACGTTTACCACCACCCCACCCCCAACTCGAAGCCCTCCAAGCCCAACTCACCCAAATTCCCGCAAACCGAGGGACACAAGCCCTTCGTCGCGACTTAGAAGCCCTAATTCACGGTATTCCCTCTCCCCCAGAAACCCCCCAATCTGAACTTGCGTGGATTCAACAAATTGCCCCCGTGGGAAACTCCAGCGATGGACACGATTTCGAGAAATTAGTGCGTCGTAGTTTAATCTTTCTCGGCTTCTCGAATAATCGCCAAGATAGTAAAGTTAGTCTCGATCCTAATGCAACCGGAGGTGCGGGTGGTATCGATTTTTATTGCGAATTGCCTTATCCTGTCGTGGGGGAATGTAAAGCCAGCAAACACGATGCAGTTCCTAACAGAGTAACTGCACAACTGATTCACCTGGGGGTAACTCACTTAGGTCAAGATCAATTCGATCGTTCCCTTAAAATTATCTTAGCAGCCGGAACTCTAACACCCGCCGCAGAACAAGCCGCAGTACAAAACAAAATGAATGTCCTCCGTCCTGAAACCCTACAACGTCTAACCGAACTCAAAGCCGCTTATGGGGGGGCTATAGACTTACTGAAACTCAAGCCCTGCTTAGAAGAAACACCCCACGGTGAAGCCGCAGACGCGAAAGTAAACCGCTACATTGATACCATTTGGCAAGATTTAAAATTGCGATCGCATCTCGTACATACCGTCAAAACTTATCTTACCCGTGCTGACACTAAAGTTGCTAAAATCGATGCCATACACGCAAGTTATTGTATGTCACAACCGCCTCGAAATTTACAACCTAAAGAAATGCACGAAATTCTCATTGAACTTTCCTCCCCCTTCGCTGGTTATCTCGGACGAGAAAAAGGAGATAATTGGGAACGCGATCGCTTCTACTTCTTGCGCGACTTCCCTCTCGAAGCCTAAGATACAGTAACGCCACGATCTCGCAAACTTCCCTCTCCTCTTTCACAACTTCAGGATTTGAGGCCATTCTCAGCCTTCTTGAGAGTGGTAAGCCAATTGCCCACCCAGCCGGAGTCAAGGTGCTAGACTTCGCTGTAGTTTTACGGGTTTGAGAGGGGGAGGAGTGGGGATTTTACCCCAGATTAAGGCATCCATTCGAGAACAATCCCCAAGCGACTGTCTTTTTCGCCGATAGAGTTTTGTTTTTGGATATCAGTGGAAAGCCGCAGATTGGAAGTGAAGGCATAGCCTACAGACAGGGTAGTAATGCCCACTTCGTTGCTACCCCCAGGAGAGACAAACATCTGGGAGAAGGTGATATCAGCAGCCCCGGTACGAGATAAAGGCATAATTACCTTACCCCCTACTGCTACGCCATCTGTCCAGTAACCATCGGTGGTAATGTTGCGATAGCCGACGACGGGGGCAACGTTGATGTAGCTACCAAGGGGCAGTACATAGTATTGTAAGTCTGCCGCGAAGGTTTGGCGATCGCCATCAAATACTCGGTCATAACTGGTACTGGCAGTAAACCCACTGCGTCCGAATAAAATATCCTCAACGCCCACCACAAAGCCGCTACTGTCGTTGGTGGAGGGGTAATAAGAGTATCCCAAACGCACGCGGGTACGGAAAGCCGGGTCATTGCGAATTTCAGCCAAAACATCGGGGACTTCTCGCCGCCATTGTTGCAAAACGGGGCTACTTTCGATAATTGCCGGGTCGAGGCTGAGTTCGTTATCGCTGAGTAATCCCGCCACGAAACGCCGCACAATACCGATACTTTGGGTCACTTCGGACGGAATGCCTAAGTCATCCCTGGCGAGAACAGTGTCGATGAGTCGCTGCAACTCGCTAATTTCTGATAATAATTCCGAATCGAGGTTAATACCACCGCCCGCCAGGAGTGCGCCGAGGATGGGCTGTAAGCCTTGGGCGCGGCTGAGGAGTTCGTCTCCTACGTTGTCTGCGTCGCCGTCGAGTACGTCCCTCAGCAGGCTTTGGAGGGCGCGGACTTCTCGCAATACGGTACTGTCTACGTCCCCTTCTTGGGCGAGGTTAATACCGGAAATCAGGTTGGCGAGGGTGTCTAAGCCTTGACGGAAGGGGAGGCTGAGGTCGTCTCGTTGTTCGATGACTTGGAGGGCGAGGCCTTGGAGTTCTTGGAGTTCGCTTGAGAAACCAGGGCCGAGGTTAATTGATTCTCCCGCGATGAGGCGTTCGAGTACGGGACGCAACAGGCGAATGGCTTGGTCGAGGCCGGTTTCGGGGTCGATGGAAAGGTTGCCGCCTTGGAGGAGTTGACGCAGTACCCCTTGCAGCAGTTGAACGCCTTGGAGGAGGTTTTCTGCTTGGGCAACTTCGACATTAATATCCGTTGCGGGAATATCAATATCAGCTTCGGGGAAGTCTGGGGTGAGGTTTGCGTCCCAGGTAATGGGTTCTTGGGCGAGTTCGACGGTATCGAAGTTAAGTTCCGTGGGGAAGGGTTGTTCTGGGTTTGGGGCAGTCTGAGTTTGACTCCAAGCGGGGCTACTGGTGGCGATCGCGATCGCCGTTGCGAATAAACTTATAGGTAGGGGGTTATCTTTGGTGTATTTCAATTCTGTTTCTCCAACATCACCACACAATGAGTTTAGCGTCGTCTTGCCGGGATGCGATCGCCAATTTATCGATAATACGACGCTATCTGCCCAAAAAAACCTCCCCAGGGACGGAGAGGTGTTTGGCGACATAAAAACAAGGCAGGCACTCTTTACAGAATTGTCGATCTATTTTCTTTCGCTGTATCCTTTGGTAAAACAGGGTTGCGAGCTTTGATAATAGGTTAACTATGTCGGATAGGTATTTATGTACCTACCTTAAATCACATTTCGCATGAGAAGAAATAGTTAAAATGCAATTATCCCTCCTAACAGTTTATCGCGATCGCGCAATTCATCTTCATACCCAACTGGCTTGGTGGCAACAACAAGCTCAACATTTGACTCATTGTGAATGGATTATCATCGAAGCCGATAAAACCCCATCCCCAGGACTAAAGAAAAGCCTAGAAAATCAAGGAATCAAATACCAATTTCTCGAAAATAGCGGCACATTGCACAAAACCAAAGCCCTCAATCTCGGCATTCAAATCGCCCAAGGAGATTATATTACCCCCTTTGATGTAGACTTAATTCCCCTCAAAAATACGCTACAACAACATCTAAAACTAGCTCAAATTTCGCCTCAATTACTCATAACTGGCTATCGCGTTATGTCCCCCCTCCCTTCCCTCAACTTAAGCGAAATTGAGGCAACTTTAGAACAATGCGAAATTGCCCCGGAAGACAAACCCAGCGCCTTATCTAAACATCTCCTCAAAGCCGAAAGATTTGGCGTTTTACCCTTTTTCCAACGTCAACGGATATTAGAAATCAACGGTTGGGACGAAGAATTTATCGGTTGGGGAGCAGAAGATCAAGACTTAATCGAGCGTTATTTAGAGGATTTTGCCTTTCTCTGTCGCTCTCCCCACTTAGTTTATCTACACCTGCATCATGGTAAAGATAAACATTGGCACGAAGACCAAAATATTACCAGCAATCGTCATAAATATTATCAAAAACGCCAAATTAAAGCCCAATAATTAGCCCTCAAATTCAGCATTTTTCGTGACGCGATCGCCCTTAGCAAAAACATGACATCGCAGCCAACACCAAACCGCCGCTAAACTAAATTTACCTGCTTTCTCATCGGTTTCTTGAGCTTTTTGAGCGCAGACTTCGCAAGGTTGCCAAAAATGATCGTCAAAATCGTAGTAACCCATAATGTTACCCCCGAATTATGTCTACTTTTATTGTTCCTCTGAGAATAGAAAAAACCCCAAAAATAACGCAATCCTTACAAATCTAAATATTTTATCGCGATCGCGCTGACTCCCATTCCCCCCAACAACAACCACACCAACCAATCTCCCCAGCGCACATACAGCGTCCTCGTCTGACGCGGATACACCGTCTCTGCGTGAACTTCGTAGGTATTAATCCCCGACAGCCACAACGTGCGTCCGTGGGGGTCTACAATGCCAGAATAACCCGTATTGGTAGCTCGTATTGCCCAGCGATCGCTCTCCACAGCCCGGAGGACATCTTGCGCGTGGTGTTGGGCGGGCATCGTCTCGCTATAATGGGCGTTATTCGACGCAGTAAGGATAAATTCGCCCCCTCGTTGCGCTTGCCGCAGAAATAGCTCAGGAAATGCCGATTCGTAGCAGATACCCACGATAGCACGACCAAACGGTGTATCGAAAGTTTGCGATCGCGTCCCTGGAATCATCGCAGCATTCAGGGGAGAAAGCCGATTAATCACAGCCCCCAACACCGACTCAAACGGGATATATTCCCCCAACGGCACAAGTTTCACCTTATCATAACGGCTCAACACTTCCCCATCCCCTGCAAGGGTAAAAACGCTGTTAGTATAGTCCAGGGAATCCGGGTTTTCTGGGGATGTCCCATAAGCCCCAATCCAAGCCAAAACCCCCTTATTTAATAAAGCTTGAAAGAAAGCAGTTTCGGGAATTTGGCTAATAAAAAAAGGCAAAGCCGTTTCCGGTAATAAAACCGCATCAACCCCTTGACTCGCCAACTTTTCGTAACCGCGAGTATAGTTCATCATTGCCCGTTGTTTACCGTCTGTAAATAGCTTAATGGTATTAGGAATATTACCTTGAATAATCCCCACTTTAAACGGGTTTGTATCGTTGAGCGGACGGTTGTAAATAATTGCACCAACGCCATGTAAAACAATCAGAAGAGAAAGCGCAATTCCCAGTAATCCCCGACTACTTCCTAACCTCTGACGCTGCACAAATTGAGCCTGGATAAACTCCCCCAAAAAGCCATTAAACGCCACAATAATTGCTGTAACCGTCGTCGAACCAGATACCTTCAAAAGCTGCAAAATCCAGAGATTATTCGGGCTTTGGGTATAAGACAAAGACGACCACCACAACGGCGAAAAACTCCACAACGCTTCTAAGCCACACCACAGCGCCACCCCCACCAAAACCCGATAACATTGAGTTAATAAATTCGGTTTGATTCCCCTCGTCAAAACCTTAAATAAAACCGCCCAAACCGTAATAAAAACTAACCCCCAAGCCACAATCGCCAACCAACAAAAAATCGCAATAGCCAAACTCGCTAACCAGGGAACACCCAACCAAGTCATCGGGTGAACTCCCGTAATCCAAAATATCGCCAAGCCGTGATAAGCAAACGCCCATAACATCCCATACCAAATTGTTAGTTTGACAGGCGAATTTATCGCGAGTAGCCACAGAGGAATAAAGGCAACCCAAGCTAAAGGAAATGCCCCTACAGGTGCAGGAGTTAATCCCATTAATACACCACCTAATAAGGCGATTAAGCTATAAGTTATGGTTTGGAGTTTGAGTTTGAATTTCACAGAGATATCCCTCTTCTGTCGCTTTCCGAAAAGCCCAGCATTTTCCGAATCCCAAGACATAGACCCAGCAGGCGATCGCACCCTTTTTTACGAGTAGTCATTCCTGTGAGAGTCAAATTGACTAAAATGCGATCGCTCCCCCCTAGATCGTTTAGTATACCTAGACTTGGGAAATTACTCATAATAGGAAAAACCGGAGAGTGACAAAAGAGGGATATCTTATAAAAAAGCAGACTAGCAGAACGGTAAAAAGCCTGATTCTATTGTAAGTTGGCTAAAACGAAGTGAAACCCAACAAAACTACTAATGGCAGAAGAGAGTTGAGTTTGAAAAACTTATTATTGAATACTATTGTCTGTAGACCTTTAAATGTATGTCTTGATATTATCACAGGATGGTAAGTATCAACAAAGCTCTAGGTCAAGTTTTAGCTAAGTATAGAACGCTAACAAAACTATCACAAGAAAAACTTGCTGATAGAGCAGGCATACACCGCACTTATATCAGTCAGGTAGAACGTGGCTTAAAGTCACCTACTTTATCTGTATTGTTTCGGATTGCGAAATCTTTAAATATAACCACCAGTGTTTTGATAGCTGAAATTGAACAAGTATTAAATGGCGTAATGATAAATAATAAAGAAACGATGTATACTATTAATTCGGATTTTAAAATTTTCTGTGGATTTGAGGTTGATGATCAACAAATAAAATCTGCATTACATCAAACAAATGATTTTTTGCAAACTATTCCTTCTAACGTATATAAAAATCTAGACTACAAGATTACAAGTTCAATTGTTGGCTCTATGTTTTGCCAGTCTATAGCAACAGCCACAGGAGCGATCGTTAATCCTATTGAAAAGGGTCATCCAGATGTTATTCCTATAAAAGGAAAAGATGCATCCGAAGAAGAACTTCGTAATTATCCGGAAGGGCTTGAGGTCAAATGTACAGTAGGCAATATTACGAAAGGTGCAAACTTGAGGGCAGGGCAACCTAGAATTCAGTCTTTAGAGGGAATTACTTGGCAAGCTCATCACCAAGAAGTGGAGCAGCTTTTGGGATTAATTTGGGATTTCGTAAGTAGCGAACATGAGTTCAACTATCCAAAAGTTACAGGAATTTTCTATACTAACAACTTAACTACAGATGATTGGGGAAGTATAAGTGGAACAGAAGGCAGAAATACAAAAGTAACAGGCATGAAAGCGAGTGGTAAAGAAAAAATGGGGCAAGGATGGGTGGCTTTGCTTAATCAACCTTCCTACACAAAATCTTATCAAAAAATATTAAAGTTTTCTATGTAGGGCTTACTGAATAAACGCTAAAGTCGCTACAAAATAATAATTTTAGCTTCACATCAAAAATCCAAAAGTGATTATAACTCTTAACTATACGACTTTATATAAGGTTTTTCAGTAAGACTTATAAAGGAAAAAGTTCAAGTTGTTTGTTGGCTTTTTCAGACTGATAATAAATGAGTTCCTTGCTAGTTTTAC
The DNA here is from genome assembly GCA_035968055.1 of Jaaginema sp. PMC 1080.18. Classification (GTDB taxonomy): domain Bacteria; phylum Cyanobacteriota; class Cyanobacteriia; order Cyanobacteriales; family Spirulinaceae; genus Jaaginema. Next base: position 16,792 of record JAWQFT010000104.1, read on the forward strand.
CTGCCACTCCCTTTGAGTCTAACAATGGCTCAAAAGGTAAATAATCGCCTTTATGCCCTTCACAGAATATAACTTCTCCACTTCTTTCCTTTGACCATGCTGCTAACTTTTCATAGTTAATCAGCCTGCTACTATAACGATAACCTTTACCAGCATCCTCTTTATAAGGTGGATCAATAAACCAAGTAGCTTCTATATTGGGAGCTAGAGTGTAATCACCGTTGATAATACGCCAGTGCTTAATTTTAAATAAATTTTCTGATATGTATTTTTTGCTAAACTTCCAGTTTCTAGCAAGTACATGAGTAACCTTAATAGTTTTGTAGTGAAATGCCATTTTTGTAGCGGCATGGATAATATGGAAAAACTCAGAACTTCTCTCTCCAACTTTCAAGTCAGGAAGACTTTTAATTTCCGATGGAGTAGCTTTATTGATCAACCAGTCCCATATTTTAGAAATACGCTCATCTCTCTCTATCAAAATAACATTTTTTTTCCAATTACTTCCGTACAGAGAATAAGCTGCTGAGCCAGCAAATGGTTCAACTATAGTCTCAAAATTAGGAGAGGGATAGTACTTTGCTATTTGCTTCTTTCTACCGTAGTAATAAAACATTTATTTTTCCTTGCTACATTACTAAATTAATGTGCGAATGTCAAGCTCGGTTCAAATGGAATGTGCCAATCATGCCGCTTTCTTACTAATCGGGGCATAAATCCAGCATAAACCATAGCAGCCCACTCTAGAGTTTAGAACCCTGTATTCTTTAAGAATCCGGGGTTCTGACTACACTCTTATTCGATACAATTTCCTAAACCAATCCACAAACTTCTGGGCTGTTGGGTGTCCCGGTTGAAAAATCTGTTCTTGAATCGCATTCTGTAACTGTCGTCCGGGTGGATTTTGCCAAGCCAACCAAGTGTATATATTCGCTTTGTCTAAATGTACGTCTTTGTAAGTTGCGCCGTGTTTTTTTGCTTCTAAAACTACCGTTTGAGCATATTGCCAAAGGGCTTCACTTTCATCAGGAATTAAATAAGACAAAAAGGTTTCTAACATTCCTTGAAGTTGGTTATCGGGCATAATCCAAATGCCAAATTGAATGTTATTGGGTGTGGTCTGAACTAAGCCCGTAGCGGGTAAGTCTTGGGGAATTTCAGGAATACTCGGTAAACAGGCATTTCTAATACTTTGCCATCGTCCTTCAGGGTTTTTATCCGCATCAATAATAATGCCTAAAGCCTCCAGACTCGATGCTTTTAACTCCGTTGAAATAATTGCAGTATCGATAAAATTATCACTACCATAAGATTGAATATAAACAATCAGCTCGCGTTTCGCTTTCTCCCAAGGAATACCGTAAGCTTCGATTAATTCAGGAATGACTCGTTTATCTTGTTGTCCTTCGACAATCAGCTTCTTTGGATAATATCGAGTTGCCATCCCTAACGTACCTCAATCCCTCGCTCGGCAGCAATAATAATTTCTGCTTCGGTGAAAGTCACTGCTTGTTTTTTATGAGGTTCAATACGTTGAATACTCACGCCTTGTTTAACCGCATCATCTTGACTGGCAACTGTAGCTAAACTCAGCCAACAATCGCTACTATGAGTAGTAGCAAAAACGGCTCTACCGAGCTTGCGGTGCTAAAGTATTAGCAATGCCAGCCAAAAGAAGT